>JBDSVN010000176.1:0-4450 GCA_039927175.1 Lysobacteraceae bacterium
GCGGCACGCGCTTCAACATCGTGCCGGACAAAGTCGAGTTGCAAGGCACGCTGCGCACCTACAGTGCAGCCATGCGCCAGCAGGCGATCGACGAATTGAAAACGTTGTCCGAACACATCGCAGAAGCCAATGGCGCGACTGCAGATTTGACCATTCCGGTCGGCGTCAGCAACCCGGTCCTGATCAACAATCCGGCGTTGGCGGCGCGGGTCAAGGCGAGCATCGGCAACGCCATCGGTGCCGATCACGTCATCGACGGCAAGGTGTGGATGGCCTCGGAGGATTTCGCGTTGCTGTCGAAGGATGTACCGGGCGTGTATTTTTTCGTCGGTTCGACACCAGTGGGACAAGACGCAGCGCATGCTCCATCGAATCATTCACCGAAGTTCTTCCTCGATGAGGCTGCGCTTCAGGTAGGCATGCATAGCATGCTGCAAGCCAGTCTTGATTTTCTTGGAGCAAAGCCTTGAAACGATTTCGTCATTTGCGATGGGCGTTGGTGTTCGGATTGCTATTCGGTTTCCTGATTCCAACGCTTGCATTCGCGGCGCCGCTGACCGAGCAACAGAAGATCGACGCATTGATTCACAGCGTCGAAGTGCTGCCGGGCGCGCGATTCATCCGTAACGGCACTTCTTATGATGGCAAGGCTGCAGCCCATCACCTGCAGATGAAACGGCGCTACGCAGGCGATCGCATCAAGACCGCGGAAGATTTCATCGCATGTTGCGCTTCGCAATCCTCGATGAGTGGCAATCCATATCAGATCCAGTTTTCGAATGGAGAAACGGTGGATGCCTCCGTTTATTTCCACAACGAACTCAAGCGTATCGAGGCGCAGCCAGTTGCGGCTGCGCCGAAGCACTGATCAGAACCGTCCCTCCTGATAATCCACGAACGCCTGCATGAGTTCTTCGCGCGTGTTCATCACGAACGGGCCGTGACGCGCAACGTTTTCGCGCAAGGGTCGTCCTGCGACCAACAGCAGGCGCGCACCGCCCTCACCTGCAGTCACGACAAAACGTTCGCCACCGCCAAGCACCCCGAGTTCGTGCGTTGACAGCGGCCGCGCGTTGTCGCCTTCGCCAACCGACGCTTCGCCTTCGAACGCATACGCAAAAGCGTTGTGACCGTCCGGAAGGATGTATTCCCAACGCGTGTTCGCAGCGAGCGCGATGTCGAGGTACAGCGGATCGGTTGCCGGTTGCTCGATCGGGCCGCGCACGTCGTCAATCACGCCAGCAATCACTTTCACCGTGACGCCAATCGCGGGATACGCAACCGGGATGTGATCCGGAGCGAATTCCTGGTAGCGCGGCGCGGTCATCTTGTCGCGTGCCGGCAGGTTCACCCACAACTGGAAACCGCGCATGCGGCCAGATTCCTGTTCGGGCATTTCCGAGTGCACAAGGCCGCGCCCGGCAGTCATCCATTGCACCGAACCTGGAACCAGCAAACCCTCGTTGCCGTGGTTGTCACGATGGCGCATGCGCCCGTCGAGCATGTACGTCACCGTCTCGAAACCGCGATGCGGATGATCGGGAAATCCGCCGATGTAATCCTCGGCCTTGTCGGTGCCGAATTCATCAAGCAGCAGGAATGGGTCAAGATCGGGCAATTCGCCGCCACCGATCACGCGCGTGAGCTTGACGCCGGCACCATCGGACGTGGCACGCCCGCGTACGCTGCGCACAATGCGGCTGGCTTCATAATTATTGGCAACCTGCACGGGATTCTCCTGGCGCGGATTCGATCATCCCTAGATGCGGTCTGGACACGCACCCACAACACTGCTCAACGAGACGATCGGTTCTGTCAGCGCAACGCCAGACGGCGCATGTTCCGGTCTAGCGTAGTCCCATGCGCACGGCACGGATTGCCTCGGAACGCCGGCGTGTGTAGACATACACCGTTGCAGGCGGCAGGTTTTTCCAGGCAGTGCGCCCGCGACGCATGGTCAGCCCCAGCGCGTCCAGCACATCCTGCGCAATCGGATTTGCAGGCCCATAAGTGAATTGCACGAAGCGACCGTCCGGCCGCATGCAATCCATCGCTGCCGCGAGAATGTCGCGCTGCATGGGCTTGGGCATCGACAACATGCCAAGGCCCGAGACGACCGCGTCGGCTGGGCCCTGTTCGTAATAACCGCTGTCCTGCGCAAGCTGCGCCAATTCGCGTGCATCGCCCTGCACCACGTGCGCGCCTGGAAACTTCTGGCGCAAATGCTCGTGCAATGCGGTATTGAGTTCCAGCACCATCAAGTCGGCGGCTGCGATGCCATGCTTCAGCAAGCCGTTGGTGAACACACCGGTGCCTCCGCCCAACTCGATGACCCGACGCGCATCGCGCGGCAATTCCGCCATCATCATCTGCGTGAGTTGCGGGCCGGACGGTGCGACGGATGCCATCTTGATCGGGTTTTTGAGCCACTGCCGGAAAAAAGTCCAAGCATGGGCGTGGTCCAGTGTGGGATCGGCGCGTTGGCTCATATGTTGCGCATCATGCGCGCCCGAACCTTGCTGTCGTGTTAAATCAGCGTGGCTGCAAGGATCTTTTTTCAACGTCGCAGCTCCCAGCAGCGATGAATGCGCTGGTTGCGCTCGAAATCCGGCGGGATGGTTTGCGCGCTGATATCACGGATTCTGGCGACCCCGGCCAGTGCTGCTTCGTCCAGCCGGAAGCGCCGGTAGTTGTTGGAGAAATACAGCACACCATCGGGCGCAAGCCGGGCAAGTGCCGACTGCAACAGGCGCACGTGTTCGCGCTGCAGGTCGAAGTCTTCGGCGCGCGCCGAGTTCGAGAACGTGGGCGGATCGCAGAAAATCAGGTCGTACTGGCCGCGCTCGGCTTCCAGCCATGTGAGTGCATCGGCCTGCACCAACCGGTGCGCTTGGCCGGCTGCTCCGTTGAGTGCAAGATTGGCCGCCGCCCATTCAAGATACGTCGCCGAAAGATCCACGCTGGTTGTCTGCGCCGCGCCACCGACTGCAGCCTGCACGCTCGCGGCACCGGTATAAGCGAACAGGTTGAGGAAGCGTTTGCCTCGTGCTTCGGTTGCGATGCGTGTGCGCAAGGGCCGATGATCGAGAAACAATCCAGTGTCGAGATAATCGAACAGGTTCACCCGCAGCCGCGCCGCGCCCTCGCGCACGACGACGAACTCGCCGCGTTGGTCGAAGGCGCCGTACTTGCTGCCGCCCTTGCCGCGCATGCGGGTCTTGATCGCGATGCGCTCACGCGGAAGCTCGAACACTTCGGTCGCCGCACGCACAACTTCGCCCATGCGACGGCGCGTATCTGCTTCGGGAATCTCCGACGGTGCCTGATATTCCTGCAAGTGCAGGAACGTACGCGGCGGCTCATCAGCGCTGTCGGCATCTTCGGTATAGACGTCGATTGCGGCCGCATATTCTGGCAGGTCGGCATCGTACACGCGATAGCAATCCACGCCTTCACGAGCGCGCCACGATTTGAACTTGCGCAGGTTCTTGCGCAAGCGGTTGGCGATCATCTGCGCGCCATCCGAGAGCGGTGCTGCCTTGTGCGCGGTGACATCAGCTGATGCAGCACCATCAATTGATACATCTACATCATTGCGTGATGCAGAGCGTGCGTGCTCGCAGACCAGCAACATGCATTCAAGCGCGCCGTTGAAGAATGCGTAGCGCTTGCTCGCGCGCAAGCCCGTCGCGCGTGCGAGCGATTCATCGCCGGCGAGGATGGTCACCTTCCAATTTGGCGTCGTGCGTTGCAAGGCATCGCCGAGCTCGCGATACAAACCGTCATCGGCGGCGAGGCGTTGGTCGTAAGGCGGATTACAGATCGCGAGGCCATTCGGTTCAGGAGGCGCTTCCAGCAGGCGAACTGCTAGCGTCCGAAATGCAATCACATCGGCAACGCCCGCCGCTTCGGCATTCGCCGTTGCTGCGCGAATCGCGTGCGGATCGGCATCGGAACCGTGGAACACCGTTCGCAACGAAGCGCGACCGATATGCTCGCGCTCGCGCGCCTCATCCACCAATCGCTGCCACAGCGATGCGTCGAACTTGAGCCAACGGCTCGGCGCTGCAGCCTTGTTACGCGCCAAGCCTGGCGCGACATCGGCCACCATCAATGCGCCTTCGATCAGCAAGGTGCCGCTGCCGCACATCGGGTCAAGCAGGCCGCCGCCATCGCTGTAAATCTTCGGCCATGTGCCACGCAACAACATCGCTGCCGCGAGAGTTTCCTTCAGCGGCGCTTCGTTCTGCATCGCGCGCCATCCGCGCTTGTGCAGACTGCCGCCGCCGAGATCGATCGACACCGTCGCGCGGCCTTTGCGCACCAGCAGGTTCAGCCGCAAATCGGGCGCTTCGGTATCCACTGACGGACGCACGCCGAATTGGTCGCGCAAGCGGTCAACTACCGCATCCTTCACCCGCAACGCGGCGAAGCGTGCATGCGTGATCGC
>JBDSVN010000177.1:0-5344 GCA_039927175.1 Lysobacteraceae bacterium
CGCTTGAGCTCGGTGATGCTGATGCTGGCGTCGGACAGGATGCTTTCCATGTTCAGCGCCGAATCTGGAGCCGAACATGGCGCTTCAAGGAAGGCGCGGCAAGCGCTATCCGCTTCGCATCATGCGGCTTGAAGCACTCTGCGCACCGTACCCGGAGCAGCCGATGTGATTTTGAGTAGCGTCTTTGCGGCGCCACTTGGTTGGCGGCGGCCTTGCTCCCAGTCCTGCAAGGTGCGTATGGACACGCCGAGCATCTTTGCGAATTCAGCCTGAGAGAGTTCCAGCTTGAGTCGGGCCTCGGTAGCTTGGCTGATCTGTAGCTTGTGACGACGTCCACCCCCGGCCTTGATCTCGCGAATCGCTTCCAGGACTTCTGCGCCAATGTCCCGCCCGGCGTCGCGTTCGAGGATATTCCTGGTCAATTTTTTCATGTCTTCGCCATTTGCTGTTTCAGCATGCGGATCACATGCGGGGGAAGGTTCTCCTGCCGGGTCTTGGCGTAGATCGTCAACAGCCAGATGACGCCTTGGGTGGCCTGTCCGTAATAGATCACGCGTACACCGCCGCGCTTGCCCTTGCCCGAAATACCCCATCGCAACTTGCGGCACCCGCCCGAACCAGGGATCAGGTCACCTGCCTCGGGGTGGTTCGATAAATGCCACTGCATGTCGGTGTACTCCTCTTCCGCGAGGTAGTCATACACATGACGGGCAAATACCGACGACTCAATGAATTCGTACACTGCAGACTCCTTTCCGCATGAATTCCACTATACGGCTTTGCCGTAGCTAAGGCAAGGTGCCGGCGTGCACTGAATCAAAGGCGAGTCATGGCATTGGCAGCTGCAGTCCCTGCTCCAGTGCGCACTGCTTCGCCACCTCATACCCCGCATCCGCATGCCGCATGACGCCGGTGGCGGGATCGTTCCACAGCACGCGGGCGATGCGTTTGTCGGCCGCCTCCGAACCATCGCAGACGATCACCACGCCGGCGTGCTGGGAATAGCCCATCCCTACCCCGCCGCCGTGGTGTAGCGACACCCAGGTTGCGCCTGAGGCGACGTTGAGCATCGCGTTCAGCAGCGGCCAGTCGCTGACGGCGTCCGAGCCGTCGAGCATGGCTTCGGTCTCGCGGTTGGGCGAGGCGACGCTGCCTGAATCCAGATGGTCGCGGCCGATCACGATAGGTGCCGACACTTCGCCGTTGCGCACCATCTCGTTGAACGCGAGGCCGAGCTTGTCGCGCAGGCCGAGGCCGACCCAGCAGATCCGCGCGGGCAGGCCCTGGAAGGCGATGCGCTCGCGCGCCATGTCGAGCCAGCGATGCAGGTGCGGATCGTCATGGATGATCTGCTTCACCTTCGCGTCGGTCTTGTAGATGTCCTCGGGATCGCCGGACAGCGCGACCCAGCGGAACGGGCCGATGCCGCGGCAGAACAGCGGCCGCACGTACGCTGGCACAAAACCGGGGAAGTCGAACGCGTTCGCGCAGCCTTCGTCCTTCGCCATCTGGCGGATGTTGTTGCCGTAGTCGAACGTCGGGATGCCCATCTTCTCGAACGCGAGCATCGCTTCGACGTGCACGCGCATCGACTTCTTCGCGGCATCGCGCACGCCGTCGGGATTGGATTGTTGTTCCGCGAGCCAGCGCTCGACGCTCCAGCCGATCGGCAGATAACCATGCACGGGATCGTGCGCGGAGGTCTGGTCGGTCACCGCATCCGGCCGCACACCGCGCCTCACGAGTTCGGGCAGGATGTCGGCGGCATTGCCGAGCAAGGCGATGGATTTCGCTTCGCCTGCTTCGGTGTATTTCGCGATGCGTGCGAGCGCGTCGTCGATGTCGCTGGCCTGTTCATCGACATAGCGCGTCTTCAATCGGAAATCGATGCGGCTCTGTTGGCATTCGATGTTGAGGCTGCACATGCCGGCGAGTGAAGCGGCGAGCGGCTGCGCCGCGCCCATGCCGCCGAGGCCAGCAGTGAGCAGCCATTTGCCTTTCAGGTTGCCGTCGTAATGCTGGCGGCCCATTTCGACGAACGTTTCGTAGGTGCCCTGGATGATGCCTTGCGAGCCGATGTAGATCCACGAGCCGGCCGTCATCTGGCCGTACATCATCAGGCCTTTTTTATCGAGCTCGTTGAAATGTTCCCACGTCGCCCAATGCGGCACGAGGTTGGAGTTCGCAATCAACACCCTCGGGGCATCAGCATGCGTCTTGAACACACCGACGGGTTTGCCGGATTGCACGAGCAGCGTTTCGTCGTCGCCGAGTTCGCGCAGCGCTTTCAAAATCGCGTCGTAGCAATCCCAATCGCGCGCTGCCCGGCCGATGCCGCCATAGACGACGAGTTCGGCCGGATTCTCCGCGACCTCCGCATCGAGGTTGTTCTGCAGCATCCGATACGGCGCTTCGGTGAGCCAGGACTTGCAGCTCAGCGTGTTGCCGCGCGGGGCGCGGATGCTGCGCGACGGATCGTTGCGTGATGCGGACATGGATGGCTCCCGGATGCGGTGCGAAGACAGGTATCAGTTTATCGCACCACCGCCGCTGTTCCTGATTCCAAGAACGTTTCACCATGTCTCGGCATTGATGTCCGAAAACGGCGAGTATTCGCCTGCGCGATCCGTATGATGAGCGCATGTCGTTTGCCTCCATGCCCTCGCCCGCCATCTGCGACCGCGCCCGCGCCACCAAGGACGCGCGCTTCGACGGTCTGTTCTTCACTGCCGTGCGCAGCACTGGGATTTATTGCCGCCCCGTGTGTCCCGCTCCGACGCCGAAGCGCAGCAATGTCTCGTATTTCCCGACCGCAGCGGCGGCAACAGCAGCAGGCTTTCGACCATGCCTGCGTTGCCGGCCTGAATTGTCACCGGAAGCGCATGCGCGTGGCAGTGACGATGCGGTGCAGCGCGCACTCGCATTGATTGCAGACGGCGCGTTGCAGGACGCATCGATTGATGCGCTCGCCGCGCAAGTCGGGATCGGCAGCCGCCAATTGCGCCGCGTATTCCTTGCGCACACAGGCGCGACGCCGATTGCGGTGCACACGACGCGCCGCTTGTTGCTCGCAAAACAATTGTTGACGGAAACGACGTTGCCGGTCACCCAAGTCGCGCTCGCAGCCGGCTTCAACAGCTTGCGGCGATTCAACGCGGCGTTTCTGGAAGGCTGCGGGATGGCGCCGACAGCGATCAGGCGTCAAAGCAGTGAAGTACCAAACGGCGCGATGACGTTGCGGCTGGTTTATCGCCCGCCATTGGATTTCAGCACGATGCTTGCATTCCTCGCGAAGCGCGCGATTCCAGGTATCGAACGCGTGAACGCCGACAGCTACGAACGCGTGGTCGGGCCGCGCGATGCATCGACGTGGATTCGGGTGACTGCGGGTCATTCGAAACCGGAATTGCATCTGGAAATATCGAACACGGACCCACGCGCGATTCCCGACATCGTGCGTCGCGTGCGGCGCATGTTCGACCTCGACGCGGATCTTGCGACGGTGCATTCCGTATTGCGCGACGAACCGCTGCTTGCAAAAGCGATCAAGCGACGCCCAGGTTTGCGCGTGCCGTGCGGTTGGGATGGATTCGAGATCGCGGTGCGCGCAGTGCTCGGTCAGCAAGTGAGCGTTGCGGGTGCGACGACGCTCGCGCGACGCATCGTCGAAACGTATGGCGAGCAGCGGACGGACACACGCGAAGACCTTGCGCACGCTGGCCTGAATCGGATATTTCCCGCGCCGGGACGCTTGCGCGATGCGCCGCTGGAATCGATCGGCTTGCCGAAATCGCGCACTGCCACGTTGCGTACGCTTGCAGCGGCCGTGATCGATGGCCGCGTTCATTTCGGGCCAGGCCAGCGCCTCGACGCATTTGTCGACAGCATGGTCGCGCTGCCCGGAATCGGGCCGTGGACGGCGCATTACGTCGCGATGCGTGCGCTCGGCTATCCGGACGCGTTTCCAGCTGGCGACTTGATCCTGCAACAAATGCTCGGCAACGAGAAACGATTGAGCGAGCGCGCGACGGAAGCACGCTCGCAAGCCTGGCGACCGTGGCGCGCGTATGCGGTGTTGCACTTGTGGCATCTCTCGATTGATCCGAAATAAATCCAGGTTGATGTTCGGATCAATTCCCCCACCCTTGCCATCCCCCGCCATGGCAAGGGAGGAAAATTGGACGGCACTCATGCGTGCCGGGGTCATGATGATCTTGCGAAGGAGAAATGATGATGTGGTTCGATGCATTCGATACGAAGATCGGCAAGCTCACGATCGCAGCGGACGAAAGCGGCTTGCGTTACGTCCTGTTTCCGCAAAACAAACACGATGCACCGGAACGTGAAACGTGGACGCGCGATGCAGCGAAGCTACGCAACGCACGCGAACAGCTTCTGGAATATGTCGACGGAAAGCGCACAGCGTTCGACTTGCCTCTCGCACCGCAAGGCACGGAGTTCCAGATCAAGGTCTGGAATGCGCTTACGAAGATTCCGTACGGCGCAACGTGGAGTTATCGCGATCTGGCGCTGAGTGTGGACTCACCGAAAGCGATGCGTGCAGTCGGCGCAGCAAATGGCCGCAACCCGTTGCCACTCGTGCTGCCCTGCCATCGCGTGATCGGAGCAAACGGCAGCCTGACCGGATTCGGCGGCGGCTTGCCGCTCAAACAATGGCTGCTGGAGCTTGAAGGTGCGCTACCAGCACGGCTCGCGATCTGATCGCGTCGCGCATCACTGCTGCGCGCGTGGGCATTCCTTCGGCAGCGATGCGACCAACTTCTGCACATCCTCGGCGCTCGCGGGATGCATCGGCGCTGCGCCGCCATCGAACAGCACGCGCCACTGGCCGTCCTTGTCCTTGATCCAGGTCGAGATGAATTCGCCGATGTGGTAATGCGATTTCGCTTCCGGTCGCGGATCTTCAATCCACGACGGCCCGCGTGAAATCGCGAGGTTGCCGTCGCCGCCGATGGTGACGATGCCGGGCGACCAGCCGAGCTTGATCGGCGTGCCGGCAATGATGCCTTTCCATGCAGTAACAACTGCGTCACGACCGTGCGTCGGTTCAGGTGATCCGGCATCGAATGCGGCATTGAGTTGCACGTGATCGGCGAATGCTGCGGTGTCATGGTGTTCGACCGATGCCGCAAAACTGCGTTCGCGATTCCAGACGTCGCATTCGGCGGCGCTCATACCCGTGGGAAGCGATGTTGCAGGCTGTGCAGCGACCGCAGCCTTAGTCTTGCTGGCCTGTGCAGTAGCTGCGTGCGACAGCGCCGACGAGGCGCCAACCACAAACAACACACACAAGGTTGCGCAGGAAACTGCAGTTGGTGTGATC
>JBDSVN010000178.1:0-5915 GCA_039927175.1 Lysobacteraceae bacterium
GTTGCGGCGAAGGCGAGTTGTCGATGCGGCTGGCACGTGCTGGTTGGCGCGTGCGCGGTTGCGATATTGCCGAAGAATCCGTTGTCGAAGCGCGCGTCCGGACACAAGCCGCCGGACTTTCGATACCTTTCGAGCGCTGTGACATCCTGGAATTGCAGGGACACGTCGAACCCTGCGACCTGGTCGTGTGTTGCGAAGTCCTCGAACATCTGGAAAATCCATCCGCCGCATTGGCAATTCTTGAGAGTATTTGCCGGAAACACTTGCTGGTCAGCGTGCCGAGGGAGCCGGTCTGGCGCGCATTGAACATCGCACGCGGGCGTTATTGGCGCGATTTCGGCAACACGCCCGGACACATCCAGCACTGGTCGCGCGCCGGGTTCCTGGAACTGCTTGATCGCCACTTCGATGTCGTCGCGGTGCGTTCTCCACTGCCGTGGACGCTGGCACTGTGCAGGCCAAGGCAATGATCAGGATGCTCGCCCGCTGGATTGGCGCCGTTCTTGCATTGGCTGGCGTTGCCTTCATCGGGTGGCGCTTCGCGCAAGCCGGCGTTTGGCAGCAAGTAATGGGCTCTACGTATGCAGGCCGTCTGCTGGGCCTGTGCCTGATCGCGATGTGCGTTTATCTGGTCGGCCTGGGCGCGATGGGCATTGCATGGTGGCGCGTGCAGTCCGCTTACATGCAGCAGCGACCGCCATTGCGGCCATTTTTCGCGGTGTATGCGACGACCCAGTTCGCGAAGTACCTGCCAGGAAATGTCGGTCACTTCGTCGGTCGCCATGTATTGCTCAGGCGTTATGGTGTCGAGCATGCCGCGCTGGTGATGGGTACGCTGACCGAAGCGGGGTTTCTGGTGCTTGCGGCATTGGTCTGGGCAGCCTCCGACCTGCGCGTGCTGTTGCCGCGCATCGCGATCGGCATCACGCCGTTGGAAGTACTGGCGATCGAAGTCGTGGCGCTTTTCGTCGTGATCTTCGTATTACAGGCTTGCCGCAAACGCAACGCGCGCCTGGCAGCGCTGGTGCCGTTGCATGCGCCGACGCGCTTGTTCGCAGTCTTGCCATTGCACCTGTTCCTGTTTGCGACGATGGCCGCCACGCTGATGCTTCCGGCGCAGGCATTCCCGATATCCGCGGATGCGTTGTGGATGTTGCCGGCGGCAGCGGCCACGAGCTGGATTGCCGGCTTCCTGGTGATTGGCGCTCCCGCCGGCATCGGCGTGCGTGAAGCGGTTTTTGTCGCCGTGCTGCAAGGCCACCTGCCGGAAAGCGACATCCTGCTGCTCGCCGCAGCATTCCGGATCGCCACGTTTGGCGGCGACGTGCTGTTCCTGCTGGTCGGTCTTTTGCTTGGCGGCAGGCGATACGACAACGAGGCGCAACCGGCGGCATTGAACGAGTCTGGGTGAATCCGGAAACGGATTGCCGGTTGGCGTGCTGTCGTTTGTGGACGCAGCTTGGATGTCGCCTCAGCCGCTCTTGTCGGGCAGGTCGATTTGTGGAATGCGCTTGATCAACAATTTGTCGATGCGTGCGCCGTCGAGGTCGATGACTTCGAAGCGCAGGTCCTTCCACTCGAACGATTCGCCGACATGCGGAATCCGCCCGAACTGCGCGATCACCATTCCGGCCAGGGTGTTGTAGTCGTGTTCGTCCTCATCCGGGAGTTCGTACAGCGACAGCAATTCGCGCAGGTCGTCGGTGGCGAGGCTGCCATCGACCAGCCATGAACCGTCATCGCGCTGGACGATCGCCATGTCGTCCGGATCCGATGTATCGCTGGATTGCAGGCGGCCGATGATCGCGTCCATCAGGTCTTCGAGTGTGACCAATCCCTGGATTTCGCCGTATTCGTCCACCACCAGCGCGAGCGATTGCTTTTCGTCGCGGAAGATTTCCAGCAGCGCCAGCGAGCGCGTGGAATCGGCGACGAACACCGGATCGCGCAAATCACGAAACAGATCCGCATCGGTTTCCCCAAGGCGGCCTGCCAGAGTTTTCATTTCCAGCACGCCGAGCACTTCGCGGTCGCTGCCGCGATACACCGGATATTGCGAGTACGTGGTCTCGCGGATGACGGCCATGTTCTGTTCGATGTTTGCATTGGCATCAAGCCAAGCGATCTGCGTGCGCGGCGTCATCATGCTGTCGGCCGTGCGGTCGCCCAGCCGCAGCACGCGGTTCATCATGTTGCGCTCGTCATCGGCGAACACGCCCTGTTCGTGGCCTTCGGCGACGAGCATGCGGATTTCATCGGTGCTGACATGGTCGCCATTGGATTTGCGCAGGCCGAACAGTCGCAACAGCGCGCTGGTCAGCGTCGAGAGCAGCCACACGCCAGGCATGGCGACGGTTGCGAGCACATGGATCGGATACGCGACATAGGTTGCCAGGCGTTCCGGCGCAAGCGTGGCGATGCGCTTCGGCAAGAGTTCGCCGATCACGCCGTAGAGAAACACCATCACCACGAAACCGGCCACGAAACCGATGTTGTGCGCGTAGGGCGCAAGCATTGGGATGCTTGCGATCGGGCCTTCGATTTCACCGCCAACCGATTCGCCGCCGAAATAACCGGTGAGCAACCCGAGCAAGGTGATCCAGAGCTGCACTGCGGACAGGAAACCTTCCGGGTGTTCGGCCAGATGCAATGCTTTCATCGCGCGCCGGCTGTCCTGTGCCATCTGTTTGAGGCGGCTGCGGCGCGAGGTCATCACCGCCATCTCCGACATCGCGAAGAAACCGTTGAGCAGTACCAGCACGAACACGATCAGCAGGCGGGTCATGGCGCACCCACGGCAGCGATGTGGTGCGCGTTCAAACCCAGGTGCACCATGACGCTGGCGACAAAACCCAGTGCGATCGCCCAGCTCCAGCGCAGGTGGCTGGCGAACGTGTATTGCCCGCGTGCCGCACCCATCAGTGCCACGCCGGCAGCAGAACCGATCGACAGCAGGCTGCCGCCGACGCCGCAGGTCAAGGTGATCAGCAGCCACTGGCTGTTGTCCATTGTCGGATTCATCTGTAAAGCCGCCGACATGATCGGGATGTTGTCGATGATCGCCGACAGCATGCCGAGGATCGTGTTTGCGGCAGTCGGGCCGAGGTTGCCGTAGAGCTGCCTGGACACAAGTTCCAGGTAGCCGAGCGTGGCCAGTCCGCCGACCGACATCAGCACACCGTAGAAGAACAGCAACGTGTCCCATTCGGCGCGGGCAATGATGTTGAAGATGTTGTAACCGTGCTGATCATGGGCAATGTCGGAGGTGCCGGCATCGGATGCGTCGTAGCTCGGCTCACGCCGCCCGATCACGAAAGCCAGCATCTGCAGCAGGGCAAGGCCAGCAAGCATGCCGAATACCGGTGGCAGGTGCAGCAACTGCTTGGCGGCCACGGTGATTGCGATCGTCAGCGCGAACAGCGCGCACATCGCGACGCCGCCGAACTTGATCGTGGCCTTGCTGCTGCCTGCGGGCGGTTTTCCTTTGGGCAGGGCGAACATCATCAGCGCGGCCGGTAGCAACCAGTTGACCAGCGCTGGCAGAAACAGCCTGAAAAAGTCGAAGAATTCGGCGCGATGCGCTTGCCAGACCATCAGCGTGGTGATGTCGCCAAATGCACTCCATGCCCCGCCTGCATTCGCCGCCACCACCAGGTTCACGCAGCAGATGGTGATGAAGCGCTTGTTGCCCGCGCCGACCGCAAGCACCACCGATGCGACCACGAGCACGGTGGTCAGGTTGTTCAGTGCCGCTGACAGGACAAAAGCCACCAGGCCGGTGATCCAGAACAAGGCGCGATAACTCAATCCGCGCCGTACCAATGCCGCGCGCAATGCATCGAAGACACCACGTTCGGCCATTGCATCGACGAAGGTCATTGCCACGATCAGGAAGAAAAACAGTTCCGAGTAGTCAAGAAATGTCCGCCTGAACGCCGCCGTGATCAATGCCGATTGCGCCGGGCTTTTCGCCGACCATGCGACCAGCCCCCAGATCAGCGCAGCCGCGAGCATCACCGGTTTGGACTTGCGCAACTGGATGCGATCCTCGAGCGCCACCAGGATGTAGGCGGCCACGAACAATGCGACCACCATCCAGCCCACCGGCGTGTGGGCCTCGGTGAGGTGCGCCGGTTCTGCCTCCTGCGCGAAAGCGACCAATGGACTGCAACATCCGGCCAGCATCAGGGAGAACCGCGCGAGGCGGCGCGTGACGGGGTTGCGTGGATGTTCAGGCATGGGTCTGGGTTGGCGCAGGCGCAAGGGGCTCAGGATACACAGGCGAAGCGGCTGCAACATGCAGACGATGTGCATCTGCGGACTATCGAACCGTTTGGAAGCATGCATCAGCGCGTCTCGGGCATTGTCATTGTAACATTGCCGCTCCGCCGCCTCTGTCGCCATCCGCGTTTTCCTGGAGCCAGCATGTTTTCACTGCAGACCATCTTCGGTAGCGGCAAGCAATTTTTCGGCTTGCTCGAATCGGCAGCCGCAGGTGCGCTCGACAGCGCGCGCGCGTTGCAGGTGCTGACCAGGGCCGCGAGCGCGACGCCGTCGCTGGAAGAGTTCAAGCGCGTACGCCAACGCGAACGTGAAATCCTCAATGAGATCAATGCCGCCCTGGTCAACACCTTCGTTACTCCGATCGATCGCGAGGAAATCGAGGCGTTGGCCGGTGCGTTGTACCGGATACCGAAGGCGATCGAGAAATTCGCCGACCGCTACGCGCTCGCCGCCGGCAACCTGCGCGGCATCGATTTCGCCCCGCGTGCGGCGATGCTGGAACAGGCTGCGGCCGTGGTGCTGGAGATGGTGAAGCAACTCAAGGGCATGAAAGTCGAGCCGATGAAGGACCTCAACGACCGCCTGAGCGCGCTCGAGAGCGAAGCCGACCGCCTGATGCTCGAACTGTATCGCGATCTGTATGCCGGCAATTACGACGGTATGGTGGTGCTGCTGATCAAGGATTTCTTCGAGCTGCTGGAGAAAGCCATCGACCGTTGTCGTGAGGCCGGATCGGTCGTCTACCGCATCGTGCTGAAGAACTCCTGAGCCGCGGCCGTGCCTGATTTCGTACTCGCCGTGATTGTGATGGCGTTGGTGTTCCAGTACATCAACGGATTCCACGACACCGCCAATTCCATCGCCACCGTGGTTGCAACCAAGGTGCTATCGCCGATGCAGGCCGTGGGCCTTGCAGCGGGTACCAACCTGATCGGTGCGATGTGGGGTACGGCGGTGGCCAAGACCATCGCCAGCGGACTGCTCGACACCCATGTCGTGGACGTTTCCGCGCCGCTGCTGTTGTGCGCATTGACCGGCGCGATCGTGTGGAACCTGATTACCTGGGCGATGGGCCTTCCGTCCTCGTCCAGCCATGGCCTGATTGGCGGTTTGTGTGGCGCTGCGGTGGCGGCCGCGCACGGCAACTGGGCTGCGATCCTGTGGTCGGAGCCGGCGCACCCCTGGTTCAAGGGCAACGGTGTTTACTGGAAAGTGATCCTGCCGATGGTGACATCGCCAGTGCTTGGGTTTGTCGGTGCATTCCTGTTGCTCGCTGTGTTGTACGCAATCATCGTTGCGATCTCGCGCGCAGGAGGGCCGCTGGCACGGCTGGCGCGGCCGCGTTGGGTCAACGCATTTTTCAAGAAGGCGCAACTTGCCAGCGCCGGTTTCATGGGTTTTGCGCACGGCTCCAACGATGCGCAGAAAACCATGGGCATCATCGCGTTGGCGCTGGTGTCGGCGGCCAAGGCCGGCCATCTTGAGGGATTGCCGCACTGGCTGAATTTCGTGCGCCCATCCGTCGGCGCGATGACGCATGGCGACATCGATCTGTGGATCGAGGTGAGTGGCGCACTGGTGATGGCAGCTGGTACTGCCGCAGGCGGCTGGCGCATCATCAAGACCATGGG
>JBDSVN010000179.1:0-3454 GCA_039927175.1 Lysobacteraceae bacterium
CTGTGCCGGCATCTTTATCGCGACGCTGGTGAACCATGCGATGGCCGGCGGTGTCGGCGCGCTGCTCGCAAACTGGATTTCACCGCACGCACTGCAATGGGCCGTGGTGGTGTCGTTCCTCGGCATGGCGATCTGGGCGCTGATTCCCGACAAGGCCGGCGACGACGACACCAAGGGCGCGGGGCGCGGGCTGGTGATCGCAACAATCATCACCTTCTTCATTGCCGAGATGGGCGACAAGACCCAGCTCGCCACCGTCGCACTGGCTGCGCAATATCACCCGCTTTGGCAGGTGATCGCCGGCACCACGCTCGGCATGATGATAGCGAACGTGCCGGTGGTCTGGCTCGGCGCGCGTTTTTCCGAGCGCATCCCGTTGCATGCCGCGCGCATCACCGCCGCGCTGCTGTTCCTGGCGCTGGGACTGTGGAACCTGTACGGGCTGCTGCACACGAACTCCATACGATGAATTCATCCGCAAATCTGGTGCGCGTGCGATCATGACCGCAGGGCAATAGCCCGGGGACGATGCGTGAGCACACTGCGGCAAACCTTGCACGAACTGGCGAGCACGCTGCGCGATCGGCCGGACGAGATCGTGCTCGACATCGGTGCCGGCGGCGAATTGCTGGTCGCGCGTATTCGTCTGGTTGCAACCGCATTGTTGATGCTCATGCCGGCAGCAAACCTGCTCGTCGGCGGCGGCCTGTTCGAAAGCCTCGCGGGTTTTGCCGGTACCGGCCTCGGCTTCCTGCTCGCGCTGCTGTGGCTGGCGTTGGCCAAGCATCGCCGCCGCTACCGCTGGCTGTCGTTCGTCACCAGCGCATCGGACGTCAGCATGGAAACACTGGTGCTGCTGATCATCGCGACGCAATCTCCGGCCGCCAGCGTGAACACATTGATTGTGTGGTCATGCTATCCGCTCTCGATCTTCGCAACGGCATTACGCAACGACGGTCGCGTGACCTTGTTCGCCGGGATGCTGGCGATGCTGCAGTACGGCCTGCTGGTGACCTGGGTCTTCGCACAGGCAGCTCCGCACGAAGTGCTCTCGTCGTTGGACTACGGCACGGTTTCGTTGAGCAACCAGATCCAGCGCATGGTGCTGCTGCTGGTAGCGACCCTGCTGACTGCCGTTGTCGTCTATCGCATACAGCGACTCGTGCTGCTGTCCGGCACTGACACATTGACCGGATTGCCGAACCGCTCGTTCCTCGTGCATCGCGTGCCGCAACTGGTCGAGCATGCGCTTCAAAACGACATCACGGTCACCCTCGCGATCATTGACCTCGATCACTTCAAGCGCATCAATGACGACTTCGGCCATCCGGTCGGCGACCGCGCCTTGCGGCATGTCGTCGATGTGCTTGATGACGCGCTCGATCACGACGAATATTTGATGCGCGTCGGCGGCGAGGAATTCGTGCTGCTGCTCCACCGCCCGATGGGCCCCGCATGGGAACGCATGGAGGTATTGCGCAAGTTGGTGATGACAGCTCCGTTCTCGCCCAATGAAGATGCTGTCGGCAACGCCTCGACAGATTGCAAGCTCACGTTCTCCGCAGGCCTGGCCAGTTGTCCGCAAGACGGCACCGATGTGTCCTCGCTGATGCGTCGCGCCGACCAACGCCTGCGCAATGCCAAGCATGGCGGCCGCAACCGGATTGTTGCGCGCGAATAACGACCCACAGGGATGTGGGAAGTGCACCCAGGCGTCTGGAACGCCTGTAGCCGACCCACGGGACCGAAAACTGCTCCTGCGTTTTCGGCATTTTCGCCATCCATGGCGGTCTGATGTGGGAAGTGCACCCAGGCGTCTAGAACGCCTGTAGCCGAGTCTTTAGTTGTTCCGTACCTTGCCCGTATCGGCAGCGTGCTCTACGCTGCGGCGTGCGCGGCCGGCCGGAACGCGCGTCCATGGAGCCGCGCCCTTGAACCTGAAACTGCGCCTGATCGTGATGAACTTCCTCCAGTTCTTCATCTGGGGAGCGTGGCTGATCACCATCGGCCGCTACTGGTTCGAGAATCGTGGCTGGTCGGGTACCAGTTTCGGCGCAATCTTTTCCACCATGGGGATCTCGGCACTGTTCATGCCTTCGCTGATGGGCATCGTCGCCGATCGCTGGATCAACGCCGAACGCCTGTACGGCGCATTGCATATCCTCGGCGCCATCTGCCTTTGCCTGTTGCCGCAAGCGTCCAATCCCAACCAGTTCTTCTGGCTGATCCTGGCGACGATGCTGTGCTACATGCCGACGATCTCGCTGGCGATCACGGTCGCATACAACGCCCTCAAGCAGCAGGGCCAGGATGTGATCGTCGATTACCCACCGATCCGGGTCTGGGGCACGATAGGTTTCATCGCCGCACTATGGACGATCAGCCTGCTCGGCCTGGAAAAATCGCCGGGCCAGTTCTATGTGGCGGTAGCGGCTTCCATTGCACTTGGCATCTACGCATTCACGCTTCCACCGGCACCGCCACAAATGAGCCGCAGCGATAGTCGCTCCCTTGTGGATATCCTCGGATTGACTTCGTTCCGGCTGCTTCGCGACCGCAACATGGCGGTGTTCTTCCTGTTCGCGATGCTGCTGGGCGCAGCGCTGCAACTGACGAACGCCTACGGCGGCACGTTCCTCGGCGAATTCAGCAACAATCCGGCTTACAAGGATGCACTCGCGGTGAAGTACCCCGCGAGCATCATGTCGATCTCGCAGGTCTCGGAAACGTTGTTCATCCTCACCATTCCCTTCGTGCTGCGCAATTTCGGCATCAAGAAAGTGATGGTGATCAGCATGCTCGCCTGGGTGCTGCGCTTCGGCCTGTTCGCATACGGCGATCCCGCCGGCGGCCTGTGGATGATCGTGCTCTCGTGCATCATCTACGGCATGGCCTTCGATTTCTTCAACATCTCCGGCTCGCTGTTCGTGGAGTCGCAGAGCGATCCGAAGATCCGCGCCAGCGCGCAGGGTCTGTTCATGCTGATGACGAACGGCATCGGCGCGATGCTCGGCAGCTCGATCAGCGGCGTCGTGATCGACCGCTGGTTCACCCACGGCGGCATCAAGGATTGGCACGGCATCTGGCTCGCCTTCGCAGGCTACGCACTGGTGATGACGCTGCTGTTCATTCCATTGTTCAAGTACCGTCACGATTCAGCTGCGATCCGCGCTCCGCAGCACTGATTCTGCTATTGCGTGATGTCGCCAGAAAAATCAATCGTCGTCGTCGGCAGTTACGTGCAAGACCACGCGTGGTTCTGCGATACGTTTCCACAGCGTGGCGAAACCCGCATCGCAACCGGCTTCAACACCGGTCCCGGCGGCAAGGGTTTCAACCAGGCTGTCGCCGCCGCCCGCGCCGGCGCCCGCACCGTCTTCATCGCCGCGCTCGGCGACGATGCCGCGGCGTCGCACGTGCGGGTGCTGACCACCGGGGAAGGCATCGACTTGCG
>JBDSVN010000180.1:0-9575 GCA_039927175.1 Lysobacteraceae bacterium
GTGGTTGCGATGGTGCACGGTGAGTTGGCTGAGGTTGGAGCGATCGAACTCGCGCGCACAGCGACCGCAAATCCACGGATACAGTTTCAACGCGCGCTCGCGGTAACCGTCCTGGCGGGCTTCGCGATCGCGGTGCGCCTTGGCGACGATCGCGTCGAGCTTGCCGTGATCGATCGGTTTGCTGCTCATCGCTTTTAATCTGCCTGACTTTGCTATTTGGCGGAGATGCCATTAGATCGGTTGCTTCCAGATACCCATCCGATCCTTTGGCGCCGGATACCGGGCTTGCGCATACCATAACGCTTGCGCGGCCATCCGCAAGGCGATGCCAGTGGGGCCAGGCGCGCCGCGTTTGTCGCGCATGGGCCGGACAGGGGACAATGCGCGCCTGCCGCCCATCGGGAAAACCATCCATGACCATCTTGCGCATGACCGACCTCGATCTCAAGGGCAAGCGCGTGCTGATCCGTCAGGATTTGAACGTGCCGCTCGCGAACGGCCGCATCACTTCCGAACAACGCATCATCGCTTCGCTGCCGACGCTGAAGATGGCGCTCGCTAATGGTGCGACGGTGCTGGTAATGTCGCATCTTGGACGACCGAAGGAAGGCGTTTGGAGTGAAGCCGATTCGCTGGCACCGGTTGCCCAACGGTTGTCGGAGATGCTCGGCATCGACGTGCCGCTACTGAAGGACTGGGTCGATGGCGTCGATGTGAAACCCGAGAGCCTGTGCTTGCTGGAGAATTGCCGGATGAATCTCGGCGAAGGCACGGACGACGTCGCGTTGTCGAAGAAATATGCCGGGTTGTGCGATGTGTTCGTGATGGATGCGTTCGGCACCGCGCATCGCGCCCAGGCTTCCACGCACGGGGTGATCCATGAAGCGCCGATCGCCTGCGGCGGTCCGCTGCTGATGGCTGAACTTGATGCGCTCGGCAAGGCGCTGCACGATCCAGCGCATCCGCTGCTCGCCATCGTTGCCGGTTCAAAGGTTTCGACGAAACTTGAATTGCTGACGAGCCTCGTTGGCAAGGTTGATCAGCTCATCGTCGGTGGCGGCATTGCCAACACGTTTCTTGCCGCGCTCGGGTATCCGGTCGGCAAGTCGCTATGCGAGCGCGACTTGCTGGAGACCGCACGCAACATTCTCGCCGATGCGAAAGCGCGCGGTGCCGACATTCCGATCCCTAACGACGTTGTGGTCGCGCCTGCATTTGCTGCCGATGCGCCGGCAACGATCAAGCGCGTCGAAGACGTCAGCGAGGACGACATGATCCTCGACATCGGCCCGGATACCAGCGCGCGCTACGCCACGTTGATCCGCAACGCCGGAACGGTGGTGTGGAACGGGCCGGTCGGTGTGTTCGAATTCGATGCGTTAGGCAAGGGAACTGAAGTGCTGGCACGGGCGATTGCCGAATCGCCGGCGTTCTCGATTGCCGGCGGTGGCGATACGCTCGCTGCTGTCGATAAATATGGCATCGCCGACAAAGTGTCGTACATCTCCACCGGCGGCGGCGCGTTCCTGGAATTCCTTGAAGGCAAGCAGTTGCCGGCTGTCGCTGCACTGGAATTACGGGCGACGCATGCCAATGATGCGTGACACCCTGTTCTTCGATCTCGATGGAACGCTGATCGACTCAGCCGTCGGCATCACGCGTTGCGTGGCCTACGCGCTGGAGAAACTCGGCGAACCGATTCCCGATGAGCAAGAGCTGCTGCGCTGGATCGGACCGCCGTTACGCACGAGTTTTCGTCCGTTGCTGCACGATGTGGAACGTACCGAGCGTGCGGTGGAGTTGTATCGCGAGCGCTTCGAAGACATCGGTTGGTCCGAGCACACGATTTATCCTGGAATCGAACAGGCCGTGCGTGCATTGCATTCGGGCGGTCATCGTCTTGCCGTGGTGACTGCGAAGAACCAGCCGCACGCCGAACGCATCGTGGCGCACCTGCCGTTCGGCAATTTGTTCGAGATGATTTCCGGCGCAAGCCTCGATGGCCGCATCGGTGAGAAACCGGAATTGATTGCGGTCGCACTCGAGCGCATGCGTGTCGCCCCGGCCGACTGCTGGATGATTGGCGACCGCCACATGGATATCGACGGCGCACGCCACCACGGCATGCGTTCGATCGGCGTGCTCTGGGGATTCGGCGATGCCGATGAATTGCAAGCTGCCGGAGCAACGCAACTGTGCGCGCGACCAGAAGCATTGGTGGATGCATTCGCAGGCGCTGTCACCGCGACATGAGACGGTGTGAAGAAATGCGAGCCTGCTACACCGCGTCGGCGTAACCGAAGCGTTCGATGTACGGTTGCAACGCAGGCAGATGCGGCTCCAGGAATGCGCGATAGCGCTCCCAGCGATAACGTGCTTCGCGATAGATCGGGCGGCTCACCTGTTCGTAACTCGGCGTGTTGATCCTGCCGCGCTCCAGCGCCTTGGTCGAGAAATCGCGCAGGTCGTCGCGCCATGGCACGCCGAGGAAATCACAGAGTGCTCGCACCTGCCCATCGAAGTCGTCCACCACGTCTTCATATCGCACCACATGCACGTTCAATGGCATCGCATCGCGCCACGCCTGCCACAGGTCCATCATCCGCGTGTACAGCGCAACCGTGTCGGCGAGCGTGCAGAAATTCGCCATCGTGTTGTTGATCTCGAAATGCTGCATGAAGCAACTGAGTACGACATCGCATGGATGGCGCAGCGCAAGCACGAAACGCGCATGCGGAAACACGCGTCGCAGTGCGCCGGCCAACGCGGTGTTCGCGGGAAATTTGTCGAGCAGCAGTCGCGAAGGGTCAGTTGCACCGTGTTCGGCGGCGGACCGGAAATACGCATCGCGTAGCCATGCCACGTCGATGGCGTCGAGATCGGCCAGTGCAAGCGGATAACCGCGCGGCATTGCGCGCAAGCCTGCGGTGATCTTCGAAGCGATCGGCTTCTCCTCGATCGTCTTGATCGCCGGATGACCGTCGAGTACCTGGTTGAGCAAAGTTGTTCCCGAGCGCGGAAAACCGAACAAAAAAGCCACATCGCGGGTTTCCGGAGGGCCGTCGATCGGCTTCCAGTCGTGCATCACAGGATCGCGCATTGCATCGAGCATGAAATCGATGCCTGCAAGAAAGCGATTGCGTCCCGGATTCGCACGCAACCAGTTCGTATGCGCGATCGCATTGGCAGCGGCGAAGGCTGTCATCGCGACGGCGGTGTCGCCCATCAGATCGAGCAGTTTGCCGCGTTCAAACTGCGCAGTCATCAGTTGGGTGCCGTCCGGATCAAGTGCTTCGATCCCATCGAGGGCATGCATTGCACCTGCGTAGTGATTCGTGCGGCGCAAGGTTCTTGCGAGGACAAGCAGCAACTCGCCAGCACCATGCTGATGGCTGTGTGTGCCCATTGCATCTGCAGCTTGTTCCGCGATGGCTTGTGCTTCGGTCACGCGATTCGTACTTTCCAGAAGCAGTGCAAGGCTGGCTGCCGCGTCGATGCGGCCTGGCTCCAATTCCAGCACTTTGCGCCAGGCAGATTCGGCGGCTGCGAGTGCGTGTTTTCCCTTTTCGATGCCACCGCGCGCATTCCACGCTGCTGCGTTTTCGGGGTCAATCGCCAGCATCCGCGTGACCAGCGCATCGGATTCCGTGTAAGCGCCCTTTGCATTCCACAGATCGATTGCTCGCAACCAATGCAGCATCGCGCTCTTGATATTGCCGGTATCGGCAAGACAATCGCCGCGCTCGCATGCGAGTTCCGGCATGTCCGGCGCGATTTTTTCGAGGCGATCCAGCCAGCGTTGCGCGTTCGCAGTGTCGCCGAGCGCGCGCAAGCAACGCGCTTTTTCGAGGGAGAACTGCGGACCGTCCGGGTGCAGTTGGCCGCCGCGATCAATCAGTTGAATCGCCTGTACTACGTCGCCTTGTTCGCGCAGGAACCGACCATACGCAAGCAGCATCGCCGGATGACCCGGTGCGATGCGCTCGAGATGCACATAGTGCGACCGCGCCTGCGCGTTGTCGCCGGCGCGGTTGCATGCATCTGCGAGATTAAGCAGGATCGGTAATTCGTTTTCTATGGATTGCCCTTGCAGTGATTTCGAAAACGCATCGGCTGCGGCCTGCCATGCGCCCGCATGCTGCAGACACAGGCCAAGACCGTAATATGCTTGTGCATGCTGAGGTGACTGTTTCAACACACATTCGAAATGCGAACGCGCGAAATCGAACTCCTGTATCGCGACGTGTGCGTAACCGAGAAAATTGGCCCGTTCGATGTCGCCAGGCTGCAACGCATTCGCCTTGTGCAGCAGGTAGCACGCATTCGCGGCGCGGCCGGTTTGCAGGCAAACCCTACCGTAGTCGCTCAGCGCCACAACATCGTTGCGCGCATTTGCAAGAAGCTCGAGGAACAATCCATCAGCGCGCTGCAGGTCCCGTTGTTCGAGCGCTGCATGTGCGGCCTGTAGCAAGAGTTGGTTGTTCGATGTGGATGCTTTTTGTGCAGTCATCAGGCGGGTCATCCGACGAATCTATGGGCAAATCCGTCAAGCTCGGAGCGTTGGATGGCACGCAAGAACCGACGCCAGCTGGCGAATCATAGCGCAGGGCCGATCGCCACCAGTTCGATCTTCGTCAGTTATTGCATGGGAGCTTTGCTGCGTTGTCATCGTGCTGTGGTAGTTTTCGTGGAACGGAGAGACCCATGACCGACCAGCTGCGCCGTACCAAGATCCTCGCCACGCTTGGCCCTGCAACCGATGCTCCCGGTGTACTCGAAGCATTGCTGCGTGCAGGCGTCGATGTAGTGCGATTGAATTTTTCGCATGGCATTGCCGAGGATCACGCGCGGCGCGCAGGCGAGGTGCGTGCGATCGCGGAGAAGTTGAATCGTGAAGTCGGCGTGCTCGCCGATTTCCAGGGCCCGAAAATCCGCGTCGAGCGCTTTGCCGAAGGCAAAGTGCAATTGCGCGAAGGTGATGCGTTCAGCCTGGTTTGCAGCGTCGACGCACCGATGGGGGATGCGACCCAGGTCGGCATGAGTTATCTCGGGCTCGTCAACGATGTGCATCCGGGCGATGTGCTGTTGCTCGACGACGGACTGATCGCGCTGAAAGTTGTTGCGATCGATGGCGTGAACATCCGCACCGAGGTGATGACCGACGGTGTGTTGTCGGATCGCAAGGGGCTGAATCGGCTTGGCGGCGGGCTGTCGCTGGGTGCATTGTCGGACAAGGATCGCGCCGACATCGTGCATGCGGCAACCATCGGCGTGGACTTCATGGCGATCTCGTTCTGCCGCTCCGCGCAGGACATGCACGAGGCGCGCGAGCTGGCGCGTGCAGCGGGTGGTGCGCGTATTGCGATGGTTGCGAAGATCGAGCGCGCCGAAGCGATCGAGAACCTTGGCGAAATCATCGATGCATCCGACGCCGTGATGGTCGCGCGCGGCGATCTTGGCGTGGAAATCGGTGATGCCGAATTGCCAGGCTTGCAGAAAAAGATCATTCGCGAATCGCTGGCGCGCAGCAGGGTGGTGATCACCGCGACGCAGATGCTGCAATCGATGGTCAACCACCCGATCCCGACACGCGCCGAAGTGCTGGACGTGGCGAACTCGGTGATCGACGGCACCGACGCGGTGATGCTGTCGGCCGAATCGGCGTCCGGCCTGCATCCGGTGCGCGCTGTCGAGGCGATGGTGCGTATCTGCCTTGGCGCCGAGCGCCAGTTCGAGGCCGACACCGATTTCGAAGGCGCAGAGCGCAACCTGGAAAAGACCGACCATGCGATCGCGATGGCGACGATGTTCCTGACCGAGCACATCAACGTGCGCGCGGTCGTGGTGCTGACCGAGTCCGGCGGCACTGCGCGCTTCCTGTCGCGCTATCGCTCGTCGGTTCCAATCTACGGCCTCTCGCGCCATGCCGACGCGCGCCGACGGATGGCACTGATGCGCGACGTGTTTCCGATCGCGTTCGACAGCCGCGGTATGCCGCCACGCGACGCGGCGCGTGCTGCGATCGGCGTGCTGCACCAGGCAGGATTACTTGTCGAGGGCGACAAGCTAATCTTCACCAGCGGTGACACGATGGAACTGCGCGGCGCGACCAACACGCTGCGCTTGCTGGAAGTCGGGAAGGATGGGGTGGCGGATGGGCTTGGGGAGCTGTGATGACGTGCTAAACAGGTAGCGCTTGCATCGCTCCTGCGTGCTCAATGATGCGGTCTTCGAGGCTTGTCATGGTCTCTGATGGGTGTATGTCTGCAAGGGGCTATAATTCGGGACTTTCCACCGCACGGAACCAGCCATGAGCATCGACCAGTTAGCCGAAACCGCCGAGGCCATGGTGGCCGCGGGCAAGGGCATCATCGCGATCGACGAATCCACCAACACCATCGCCAAGCGCCTTGCCAGCGTGGGCGTCGAGAGTACCGAGGAAAACCGCCGCGCTTACCGCGAAATGCTGCTGACCACGCCGGGACTGGGCGAGCACATTTCCGGCGCGATCCTGTACGACGAAACCCTGCGCCAGAAGACCAAGGATGGCGTGCCATTCGCCACGGTGATGTCCAAGGCCGGAATCATTCCCGGCATCAAGGTCGACAAGGGTACGCAGGCACTGGCCGGTTTCCCTGGCGAAGTAATCACCGAGGGATTGGATGGCCTGCGTGACAGGCTTAAGGAATATGCGCGGCTTGGGGCTCGCTTCGCCAAATGGCGCGCGGTGATCAGCATCGGCGACGATGTTCCGTCGGGCACCTGCATCGAATCGAACTCGCACGCACTCGCGCGCTATGCCGCGCTCTGCCAGGAATGCGGTTTGGTGCCGATGGTCGAACCCGAGGTGTTGATGGACGGCGAGCACGACATCGACGTCTGCTACGAAGTGACCGAAGTCACCCTGCGCTCGCTGTTCGGCGCGCTGTACGAACACAATGTGTTGCTCGAAGGCACGATCCTCAAGGCGAGCATGGTCGTGTCCGGCAAGAGTTGCCCGGATCAGGCCGATGTGGAGGAAGTTGCTGAAGCGACCCTGCGTTGCCTGCGCACGACGGTGCCGGCGATCATTCCGGGCATCGTGTTCCTTTCCGGAGGCCAGTCGGATCGCGATGCCACCGCGCATCTCGATGCGATGAACCGCATGGGTCCGCATCCGTGGCCGCTGTCTTTCAGCTATGGCCGCGCGATGCAGTCGGCGGCGCTGAAGATATGGGGTGCGGACACCCACGCGAACGTCGCCGAGGCGCAGAAGATGGTGCATGCCCGCGCTCGCGACAACGGCCTTGCCACGCTGGGGCAGTGGAAGGGGTGAGCAGGGAATTGGCGAAGCACCGCTTCGCCCCTGCGAACGCCAGCGCATGGTCGGAATTTGCTCCCGCAATTTCGACATTGACCAGCTTCGCTGTTGAGAAGCACCTCCACCATCCATGGCGGGCTGATGTGCTGGTCGGCGTGCCTCGCAGCGATGCTTCCTCGCGAAGGCGCGGAGCGGGGCTTGGTACTCCAGGTTTCCTTCAAGTCGCAGGTCTTGTTATCGATATCCGTGGCAGCTATATAGAAAACTATGGACAACAACATCACTTCGACGCTTGGATTCATGATCGGCGACGTCACGCGCCTGTATCGCCGTGAGTTCGATCGTCGTGCTGCCCATCTCGGGTTGACCCGCGTGCAATGGCGCGCGTTGCGGCGTATCGAGCGCTTTGAAGGATTGACCCAGATTGCACTGGCCGAAGACCTGGAACTCGCGCCGATCGCGGTTGGCCGCGTGCTGGATCGACTCGAGAAATCCGGTTTCATCGAGCGCCGTCCCGATCCGACCGATCGCCGTTGCTGGCGATTGCATCTGGCGCCTGGATCGAAGACGGTCATGGCTGGCGTCGATCGCATCGCCAACGATCTGCGCGAAGAAGTCTTCGCCGGAATCGACATGTCCGAATTGCAGGCCACCGAACGCGTGATGGGTATCTTGAAATCGCGGTTCTGCGCGCAGTCCAAGCCGCCGCGCAACGCGGGTTGATCCGGCATGCATGCGCGGCTTGGCCGCAGCGGTGTCGCATGAGTTGGCCTGAGCGCATCGAAGGCGAAGGCTTTGTGCTGCGTTCGTGGGACGCATCCGATGTGGACGATCTGGTTTTCCACGCGAACGATCCGCAAGTGTCGCGCCATCTTGGCGAGCGGTTTCCATATCCCTACACGGAACAGGATGCGCAGTTGTTCGTAGCGCATGCATTGCACCTGCAAGGCGAGAAAACCTTCGCGATCGAAATCAATGGTCGCGCCTGCGGCGGTATCGGCCTGCATCCGGGCGAAGGCGTGGAACGGCACAGCGCCGAACTCGGCTATTGGCTGGGCCGTGCATACTGGGGCGAAGGCGTCGCAACCAAGGCGGTGCGCGCGCTGGTTCCGCATGCGTTGCGCGAATTGAAACTGTATCGTCTGCAAGCACGCGTATTCGCCGACAATCCGGCGTCGATGCGCGTGCTCGAACGCTGCGGCTTTATCCATGAGGCAATCCTGCGGCGACAGGTTGTGAAGCACGAACGTTTGCTCGACATGCACATCTACGCGATGACCAGGGACAGGCTCGATGCAGCAGAATGATCGTCAACGCCACGACCGCCAACAGGATGCGCAACAAGCTTCCGGGCACCCACGTCGCAACGACGAAGTGCGGCTGCATGGCGTGAACGCATGCCTCGCTGCATTTGCGCATCGCCCTCAGGATCTGCGCAAGCTGTGGCTGACCGAATCGAACATTCCCGCGTTCAAGCAAGTGCTGGCGTGGTGCGTGAAACAACGCATCGGCTATCGCGTGGTCGAAGCCGACGAGATTGCGCGACTGACTGCGAGCAGCCATCACGAAGGCATCTGCTTTGCGATGCTGCGTCGCGATCCGCCGACACTGGGTGACGTGCTGGAGCAGATCGACGCCGGAGCACCGGCATTGCTGCTCTGGTTGCACGGCGTGGGCAATCCGCACAACCTTGGCGCGATCCTGCGCAGCGCAGCGCACTTCGGTGTGCGCGCGGTGTTGTTGTCGGATGCATCCGGATTATCGGCGGCCGCCTATCGCGTGTCCGAAGGCGGCGCGGAAGTGGTGCCATGCGTGGATGCAGGCGATATCGACGCCGCACTTGTGCAGTTGCGCTGTGCTGGTTTCAAGCTGGCAGCAACCAGCGTGCGCGATGGCGAGCCACCATCGCGTAACGTATGGGGACTTTTGGTCAGCGATTTTTTAGGCTGTCGCGAATCTCGCGCAACAGCAGCACGTCTTCCGACGGTGGTGGTGGCGCTGCGGGGGCGGCTTCCTGTTTGCGGGTCATGCGATTGATAGCCTTGATCACAAGGAAGATTGCAAAGGCGATGATCGCGAACTGGATGACGGTGTTGAGGAAAGCGCCGTACTGGATTGCGACCTCGGCCACCTTGTGCGCCGGATCGGAATCGTTGGCAGGCTTGAGGATCCATTTGAGCTGCGAGAAATCAATGCCGCCGGTGAGCATGCCGATCGGCGGCATGACGATCAGGTCCACCAGTGCAGTGACGATCTTGCCAAACGCAGCACCGAT
>JBDSVN010000181.1:0-6185 GCA_039927175.1 Lysobacteraceae bacterium
TTCGATATCCGAGAACATCGGGCCGGGGCGCAGGCCGCGGTCGTCGAGCAGGGTTTCGAGCCCGGCTTCCTCGGTCCACTCAAACCCGTGAAGAACATCACTGTCGTTGCCGACCGTGATGTTGCAGCGATGGCCGATTTCGTGGTCGGTGCCAACGAACGCGGTTATCACATCGCGGGCGTGAACTGGAACCGCGATTTACCGGAACCCGATCGTGTTGCCGACATTCGCAGTGTGGTCGAGGGCGATCAATCTCCGGACGGAAACGGCACCCTCGGCATTGCGCGCGGTATCGAAGTCGGCCACGTATTCCAGCTCGGCCAGAAATACGCCGAAGCAATGAAAGCGACCGTGCTTGACGATTCCGGCAAACCGCAAACGATGTTCATGGGTTGCTACGGCATCGGCGTGACCCGCATCGTCGCCGCCGCGATCGAGCAGAATTGCGACGACAAAGGCATCGTCTGGCCGGAGCCGATGGCCCCATGGCACGTCGCGGTCTGCATCATCAATCCGAAGCACGAACCTGCGGTCGCTGCCGCGGCACAAGCACTGTACGAGGAACTCACCGCAGCCGGGCTCGAAACCCTGCTCGACGACCGCGGCCTGCGCCCCGGCCCGATGTTCTCGGATATCGAATTGATCGGCATTCCACACCGTGTGGTGGTTTCCGAGCGCGGCCTTGCGGCGGGGACTTTCGAATACCGCGCGCGCAGCGCAGCCGAATCGGAAAACCTCGATCACGACGGTTTGCTGGCACGCCTGCAGGTGCTGACTACCGCTTGATCAAGCCGCATTTGGGTATTCCAGCGTGTTCCACCCATGCCTTCCGGCATTTTGTTTCGCGCGTGCGGTCGATTAGTATCAGGACAATCCGGTGATGACCGGAAACTCGTGAATACCAAACCCGGAGCGATTATGTCGATCAACCTCGAAAACTATTCCGCAAAAGAACTGGCCGCGCTGATCGCCCAGGCCAGCCAGCGCCAGAAGAAACTCAAGAAGCGCAAACCAGCCGCTGACGTGCGCAAGCGCATCAATACCATCGCCCGCGAAGCCGGATATACCATCGCCGAATTGTTCGGTGGCGCTGCTACTGCGACCAAGGCCAAACCAGCGAGTCATGCGAAGAAAACCCGCAAATCGAGCACGGCCGGCACCAAGGTGGCCCCGAAATACCGCAACCCCGACAAACCATCCGAAACCTGGGCCGCACGCGGCAAGCATCCGCGCTGGCTGGCGGCGGAAATCGCGAAAGGCCGCAAGCTCGAGGAATTCGCGATCAAGTAATCGCGCAGGAATCCGAATGAAACGCCGGCCACGCGCCGGCGTTTTCGTTTCACAAACCAGTAACCTCTGCCAGAAACTATCCAAACCGTCCCGCTGCGCATGCTCGGATATGGTTGCGGAATCGTGCAAGCAGCGACGGGATGCACCCTCTTTTACTGCTTCAATCGATTACAAATTGCGCCGCGCAGGAATCAACAGGTTGCCGAACAGGACGCCGGCAACCAGCGCAACCAGCGCCGTCACGACGGCGACGGCGGTATTCAATCCGAGGAAGACATCGCGCTCCATCACGAAGGTGAGGCTGCGGAAACTCACGCTGCCGGGCACCAGCAGGACGATGCCCGGCACCCGCACCAGCGCGCCCGGACGATTGGCCCAGCGCGCATAGGCATTGCTAGCGGCACTCACCGCGACGCTGCCGAAAAAGACGCCGGCGTCGTTTCCAAGTGCTGCTCCTGACCATCGGGTCACGCCATATCCCAGCCATGCCGATGCCATCACCAGCAGATAGTCGCGGCGATCGGCGCGAAACAGCACCGCGAATGCATACGAGCAAACCAACAGTCCGGCCCATTCCAGCCACGCCGATCCCTGGCTAGCCAATACTTCGTGCGGATGCCAACCCAGCAGGCGCACGAGTTGGGTTGCCGCAACCGTTCCGAAGGCCAGCTTGAACAGTGATGCCAACGCGCCGCCGAATCGCGCCGTTCCCGAAGCCAACTGCTGGCACGACAATTCCGAGACTGCCGTAGTCAGGGTCAAGCCCGGCAAGAGCACGATGATGGATGCGATCACGACCGACTTGGTGGACAGTGGCAGCCAGAACGTTGCGAGCATCGCGGTGAGGAAGGTTGCGATCATGGCCGCAAGGGCTTCCTCGGCTTCCTGCAGGCGCGGGCGACCCATGCCGATGAGGTGCAGCATGCCGATCAGCACGCCGATCACTCCCGAGGAAACAATGTCGGGCCAATCGCTGCGCAACAGAGCAGCAACCGACGCAGCGCTGAGTCCGTAGCTCAACGTCTCCAGCGCCAACGCGCGCGACCCTGGCGGCCGGTCCAGCGCGTGCAAGGCAATCGAGCCGGCAGCCAGATCGGTGCGCCCAGCCAGCACGTCCTCGGCAATCGCATCGGCCGCACAGAGTTTGCGCAAATCCGTGTTGCCCGGATCGAGCCGGATCACCTGGGTGGTGTCGAGCAGAGGCGAGTCAGTGGCTGCATCCGAAAACGACAGGATCATGCCGGTCGGACTCGACCACGGGTTGCAACGCAGCCCGAGCCGATTGGCGACCGCGATGACCGCGCCCTCCAGGCGTTGCGCGGTGGTGCCGTACATGTGCAGGCGCGCTGCCAGTTCGATCACGAAACCCGTGCGGGCCTTGTAACTGTTGCGTACGGAGAGGTCGGTGGATTCTTGAGCGGTTGTGCTCATCGCGGATGCATCCGTGTGCGCGGTGAATATGGATTGCGGCAGTGCGCAGACTGGATTGGATCGCCGCATCGCGCAAGCGCAGCGTTGCCCGATGTGCGCGGATACCGGATCATCGCGGTTTGATCGGGTATGGCATGCATGCAGATCGGACTTGGCGAGATCTTCTCGATCGGCAGCGCTGCGTGCTGGGCATCGGGCGTTGTGATGTACCGGCGACTGGGCGAATCGTTGCCGCCGCTGACCCTGAACTTTTTCAAGAACGTGCTGGTGATGGGCCTGTTGCTGCCGCTGATTGCCTGGTTGTATGCGGCGCACCCGCCGCAGATGGGAGGCATGCAGATTGGCATCGCGCTGTTGAGCGGACTGCTTGGGCTCGCAATCGCCGACACCCTGTATTTCTCCGCGCTCAATGCAGTCGGCGCAGGCCGGATGGGTACGATCGGGAATTTCTACAGTCCCTTCGTGTTGACCCTGTCGTTCGCGTTCCTTGGCGAGCGCTTGAACCTGATGCAGGGGCTTGGCTTCCTGCTGGTCTCGTCGGGCGTGCTGCTGGTCGCCCGCCCGGCAGCCGGATGGCGCGGCGTTGATAGCGCTGCACAACGACGCGGCGCAGCTCTCGGTGTCAGTTCGGTGGCCTTGATGGCGATTGGCATCGTGATGGTCAAGCCGATCCTGGAACGCCAGCCATTGTTGTGGATCACCGGGTTGCGCATGCTCGGTGGCCTGGCCGGCATGCTCGCGATCGCTGCCATGCGCGGCCAACTCAGGCAATTGCTGCCGACACGCGAAGCACTGCCCGGGCGGGCGCGGCTGCACTGGCCTACACTGGTGCTTGCAGCCATCGTGGGACAGGGGGTTTCGATGCTGTTGTGGCTGGGTGGATACAAGTACACCAAGGCGTCGGTCGCGTCGGTCTTGAACGAAACCTCATCGGTGTTCATCCTGCTGTTCGCGGCATGGTGGTTGCGCGAACCGCTGACCCGTCGCAGCGGTGTCGGGGTAACACTGACGTTGAGCGGTGTGGCGTGCATGTTGACGCAAGCAAGCTGAGTCATTACCAGGCAACCGAGCCATCCAATGAGCAATGCTTCCAACAACGACAGGCCAACCATCGAGATCGCCGCTGGCGATCCGGAAACGCTGCGCTTGGGCGGTGCATGGATTCTTGCGCATGCCCCAGTCCTTGAGGATCTGGTTGCACAAGCGCGCAGCGCGCACAGCATCGATGCGACCGGACTGCACCGCCTCGATTCGGCCGGAGCGATGCTGCTCAACCGACTGCTGTCTCGACTCAAGCTCGGCCGGGATGCGCTGCGCCTGAGCGCCGCGCAACAATCGTTGATGGCCTACATCGATGAAGTCAATTCGACCCCGCCGCCACGTCCGAAAAAGGAATTCGGCCTGATTGCCTACCTGGGCAGGCTCGGTTTTTCAGTGCAGGACAGCATCATGGAAATCATCGCCCTGATTGCGTTCATGGGCGAAACCCTGACGGTGATGCTCAAGGTCATTACGCGGCCGGCGCGCCTGCGCATCACACCGACGATCTACCACATGGAAACGGTCGGCATGGATGCCGTGCCGCTGGTGATCCTGTTGAGCTTTCTGGTCGGCGCGGTGCTCGCGTTCCTCGGTGCCAATGTGCTGCAGTCCTATGGTGCGCAGATCTACGTGGTCGAACTGGTGAGCTACGCGTTCCTGCGCGAATTCGGCGTCCTGCTGACCGCCATCATCCTCGCCGGTCGCACCGCCAGCGCCTTCACTGCGCAGATCGGCGCTATGCAGAACCGCGAGGAGATCGATGCGATCCGCACGATCGGCCTGGATCCGATCGAGTTGCTGGTCATCCCGCGATTGCTTGCGTTGCTGATCATGATGCCGCTGCTCAGCTTCATCGCGATGGGCGCCGGCATCATCGGCGGCGCGGTGGTCGCATGGCTGGCGTTGAATATTCCACTTGAACTCTATTGGTCGCGCCTGAGCGAGACGATCGAAGTGCGCCACTTCGTCGTCGGCATCGTGAAGGCCCCGATGTTCGCGACCATCATCGCGCTGATCGGCTGCCTTGAAGGACTGCAAACCCAGGGCACCGCGCAATCGGTCGGCGAGCGCACCACTTCGGCGGTGGTGCAATGCATCTCGCTGGTGATCATCCTGGATGCGATCGCGGCCGTGTTCTTCATGGAGATCAACCTGTGAGTTCGCAGCCGGTGAGTTCGCAGCCGGCAAATTTGCAGCCGCAGCAACACGTGGCGGCCGGCGCTGCACCGAACGACGAACCAGGCAATCGCCCGGAAGTCGGTTCCGACGACGACCTCGCGATCAGCGTGCGCGGATTGTGCAACCAGTTCGGCGAGCAAATCGTCCACAAGGATCTCGACCTGGATGTGCGACGCGGTGAAATCATCGGCGTGGTCGGCGGTTCCGGCACCGGCAAGTCGGTGTTGATGCGCTCGATCCTCGGCCTCAACCGCCCGCTGTCGGGAAGCATCGATGTGTTCGGCGTCGATGCGCTCTCGGAGGACGAGAACGATCGCCACCGCATTGAACTCAATAGCGGCGTGCTGTTCCAGGACGGTGCCTTGTTCTCGTCGTTGACCGTTGCCGAAAACGTCGCGCTGCCGTTGAAGGAGCACCACAAGGAAATCGACAACGACTTGCGCGACCAGTTGGTGCGCCTGAAGATCCGCCTTGCCGGCCTGCCCGATAGTGCTGCCGACAAATTGCCGGCGCAGCTCTCCGGCGGCATGCGCAAGCGCGCCGGTTTGGCGCGCGCGCTATCGCTCGATCCGGACCTGTTGTTCCTCGACGAACCCACCGCCGGACTTGACCCGATCGGCGCGGCAGCATTCGACCAGTTGATTCTCACCTTGCAGCAGGCGCTGGGCTTCACCGTGTTCCTGATCACCCACGACCTCGACACGCTGTACGCGATCTGCAACCGCATTGCCGTGCTGGCCGACAAGCGCGTACTGATCAATGCACCGATCGCGGAGGTCGAACGCTTCGATCATCCGTGGGTGCAGGAATATTTCCACGGGCCGCGCGGCCGCGCTGCGCAAAAATCAATGCAAGGGCATGGCCCATGAACGATACGCATCGCGTTTTCCGTAACATCCGCAACAAACGGATCGTTTATTCGATCCAGGAGCATTGACGATGGAAACCAAGGCAAACCATGTTCTCATCGGCCTGTTCACGCTCGGGGTGATCGCAGCGATCCTGCTGTTCATCCTGTGGGCGTCGAAATACGCATCGCAAGGGTCGTTCCACGAATACGACGTGGTGTTCAAGCAAGCCGTCAGCGGCCTGTCAGTCGGCGGCGACGTGCAATACAACGGCATCAGCGTTGGCAACGTGCGCGACATGAAGCTCGCGCCGAACGATCCGCGCCAGGTCATCGCGCGGGTGCGGGTCAAGGCGGACACGCCAATCAAAGTCGACACCAAGGCGGAACTCGCACT
>JBDSVN010000182.1:0-3675 GCA_039927175.1 Lysobacteraceae bacterium
AAGCCCTGCAGCTCGAACTGCTCGGCGTCGAACTCGTGCCGTCGGGCGCGCACGCACTGCTGCGGCTGTACATCGACGCGCCGGGCCGCACGGTGACGATCGAGGATTGCGAGGCGACCAGCCGCGAGGTATCGGCCGTACTCGATCTCGAGGATCCGATCGCGTCGCAGTACACGCTGGAAGTCTCGTCGCCGGGCATCGATCGGCCGCTGTTCACGGCTGCGCAATTCGCGCGGCACATCGGCGAAAGAGTAAAAATCACCTTGCAGATTCCACTCGATGGCCGCCGCCGTTTGCAGGGCGTCATCACCCGCGTCGATGGCGACGACATTGCGCTGCGCATCGACGCATTGGAGCTGATTCTTCCATTCGCGAACATCGAAAAAGCTCGGCTCGTCCCGGACTGGGTCGCATTGGGTCTGGAGCCGGAAAAGAAGGCATCGCGCAACAAGGGCAAGGGCAAGAAAAAGCCTGGCCCGTCAATCAACGACAACGGCGCGGATCAACCGCCCGTCACGGAGCAGAAACAATGAGCAAAGAGCTGTTGATGGTGATCGATGCGGTCGCCAACGAAAAAGGCGTGCCGCGCGAAGTGATCCTCGAAGCGATGGAAGCCGCATTGGCGTCCGCCGCGAAGAAGTCCTATCACGAGCATGACGTGAATGTGCGCGTCGCGATTCATCCCAAGGATGGCAGCTACGAAACCTTCCGCCAGTGGGAAGTGGTGGCTGACGACGTGGTGATGGAATCGCCGGATCGCCAATTGCGCCTGATGGATGCCATTGACGACAACGCCGAGGCCGCAGTCGGCGACGTCGTCGAGGAGCAGATCGAGAACGCCGAATTCGGCCGCATCGAGGCGCAGGCCGCGAAACAAGTCATCGTGCAGAAAGTGCGCGAAGCCGAGCGCGCACAGGTTGTCGAGGCTTGGGCCGATCGCGTTGGCGAACTGGTCACCGGCATCGTCAAGCGCGCCGAGCGCGGCAATATTTTCGTCGACCTCGGCGGCAATGCCGAAGGCTATATCCCGAAGGACAAGGCGATTCCGCGCGACGTGCTGCGCCCAGGCGATCGCGTGAAAGGTTTCCTTGTCGAAGTGCGCTCCGAAGCGCGCGGCCCGCAGCTGTTCATCAGCCGCGCGGCGCCGGAATTCATGATGGAGTTGTTCAAGCTCGAAGTGCCGGAAGTTGGCCAGGGCTTGGTCGAGATCAAGGGCGCGGCGCGCGATCCGGGCGATCGCGCCAAGATCGCGGTGCTTGCACACGATCGCCGCACCGATCCGATCGGTGCCTGCATCGGCATGCGCGGTTCGCGCGTGCAGGCGGTCTCGAACGAGCTCAATGGCGAGCGCGTCGACATCGTCCTGTGGAGCGACAACGCCGCGCAGTTCGTGATCAACGCGATGGCGCCGGCGGAAGTGCAGTCGTTTATTGTTGACGAAGAACGCCACTCGATGGATCTCGCCGTTGCCGAAGACAAACTTGCGCAGGCGATCGGCAAGGGCGGCCAGAATGTGCGCCTCGCCAGCCGCCTCACCGGTTGGCAGCTCAACGTGATGACGCAGGACCAGGTCACCGCGAAGAGCGAAGCCGAGCAGGTCGCGGCACGCAAGTTATTCATGGACAAGCTTGAAGTGGACGAAGAAATCGCCAGCATCCTGGTGGGCGAAGGCTTCAACACGGTTGAGGAGATTGCCTACGTACCGACCGCCGAGTTGCTGGCGATCGAAGGCTTCGATGAAGACATCGTCGAGGAATTGCGTGCACGTGCGAAGGATGCGTTGTTGACCGATGCACTGGCAGTCGAGGAAGAGCTCGACGAGCACCAGCCAGCCGACGATCTGTTGTCGCTCGACGGCATGGACGAAACCACGGCATTCGCACTGGCCGAGCGCAGCATCACCACCCGCGAAGAACTGGCCGAGCAAGCAGTCGATGACATCAAGGATATCGAGGATGTAGGACCGGAGCGGGCGGCAGCGCTGATCATGGCGGCGCGTGCACACTGGTTCGAATAAGATTTTGAGCAGCGGATTGGTGTAGCCGGTTCGGTTGCACCAGGTTCGCGCCGGCAACATAGGCAGGACGGCGCGTTAAACTAGCACCACGGAATCATGGGATTCGAATGTCCGAAGTTACGGTAAGAACGCTTGCGAAGACGGTCGGCACCCCGGTCGATAAGCTGATGCAGCAGCTGGCCGAAGCCGGCATGACCTTCGAAAGCCCCGATCAGGCGGTCAGCAGCACCGAGAAGATGAAACTTCTCGGCTTCCTGCGGCGCACGCATGGCAAGGAAGCGAAGCCGGTCGAAGAAGCTGCGCCAAAGCAGATCACGCTGAACCGGCGCAAGGTCGAAGAACTTTCCGTTACCGCTGGCAAGACCAAGACCACGGTCAATGTCGAAGTGCGCCAGAAACGCACCTACATCAAGCGCGACCAGGTTGAAACACCAGCGAGCGACGAGCGCGACGACGCGCTGCGCAAGTTGAAGGAATCGCAGGCCCGCAACGAGGCCGAAGTGACTGCATTGCGCGAGACCGACCAGCTTCGTGCCGAGAAAGAAAAGCAGCGCCTCGAAGCGCTGGAAGCGCAGCGCAAGCCGAGCCAAGCGGACGAACCTGTTGTCGAGAAAGAAGTCGCAACTACAACCGCAACTGCTGAGGCGCCGGCAAAGCCGGCGGCACCGGCTGTCGTTGCGCCGCCGGCTGAAAAGCCCGCGCACAAACATGCAGCCGGAGCCGATCTGCGTCGCCGTGAGCCGGCACGCGATACCACCAAGCCGGGCCACAAGAAGCCCATGCATCGCGGAACTCATGCGATGCCTAGCGAAATCGAGGATGGCGATGCCGCCAGCCGTTTCTCGACCCAATTGCATTTGACCGAATCCGAGCGCGCACGTCGTGGCGCCGGCAAGCGCAAGGTGCGCGCACGTCCGATCGAGGCGAGCCGCCAGGCTGTTGGCCAGCATGGCTTCGCGCGTCCGACTGCGCCAGTTGTGCGTGAAGTTGCGCTTGGCGAGAGCATCAGCGTTGCCGATCTTGCGCAGAAGCTCGCGATCAAGGGCGGCGAAGTGGTCAAGGCCCTGTTCAAGATGGGCACGATGGTGACGATCAACCAGGTGCTCGATCACGACACCGCGGTGCTGGTGGTCGAAGAACTCGGCCATACCGCCGTCGCCGCGACCGAGAACGACGCCGAATCGGCATTGATCGCGCATGGCGAAGACGTGCAGGGCACGCGGGAATCGCGTCCGCCGGTGGTCACGATCATGGGCCACGTCGATCACGGCAAGACATCCTTGCTCGATTACATCCGCCGCACCAAGGTCGCCACTGGCGAGGCTGGCGGCATCACCCAGCATATCGGCGCGTACCACGTCGAGACTGAAAAAGGCGTCATCAGCTTCCTCGATACGCCAGGCCATGCGGCGTTCTCGTCGATGCGCGCACGCGGAGCCAAGCTCACCGATATCGTGATCCTCGTGGTCGCGGCTGACGACGGCGTGATGCCGCAGACCGCCGAGGCCGTGCAGCACGCACGCGCGGCGAAAGTGCCGCTGATCGTGGCAATGAACAAGATGGACAAGCCCGAGGCAAATCCGGACACGGTCAAGCAGGGACTTGTCCAGCACGAGGTGGTGTCCGAGGAATGGGGCGGCGACGTGCCGTTTGTGCCG
>JBDSVN010000183.1:0-4831 GCA_039927175.1 Lysobacteraceae bacterium
ACGTCGCAAGAGCACAGTCCACTCATGCGCCAGTATTTCGCCGCCAAGGCGGAACATCCGGACGTCCTGATGCTGTTCCGGATGGGCGATTTCTACGAATTGTTTTACGACGACGCGCGCAAGGCCGCGAAGCTGCTCGACATCACGTTGACGCAGCGTGGTGCCTCGGCCGGCGCGCCGATTCCGATGGCTGGTGTGCCGGTGCATGCCTACGAAAGCTATCTCGCGCGCTTGGTCGCGCTCGGCGAATCGGTGGCGATCTGTGAACAGATCGGCGATCCGTCGCTGGCGAAAGGGCTGGTCGAGCGCAAGGTGGTGCGGATTGTCACACCGGGCACGGTCACTGACGACGCGTTGCTGGAAGACCGTCGCGATACCTTGCTGATGGCGGTGTCGCGTGGAGCAGGATCGAAATCCTCCGGCTACGGATTGGCGTGGGCCGATCTTGCGGGCGGACGCTTCCTCGTCAACGAGGTCGCCGATACGGATGCACTGCTCGCCGAGATCGCACGGCTAGAGCCTGCCGAATTACTGCTGCCGGATGAAGATGGCTGGCCGGAAGTTTTGCGTGATCGCTCCGGATCACGTCGCCGTGCGCCGTGGTTGTTCGATGCGGAAGCAGGTCGTCGTCGCCTGCTGGAATTTTTCGGCGTACGCGAGCTTGATGCGTTCGGCATCGCCGATGCGCCGCTCACGATTGGTGCGGCGGGCGCATTGCTGGGCTATGTCGAGGAAACCCAGAAGCAGCGACTGGCCCACCTGACCTCGATCGCGGTCGAGTCGAGCGACGACAGCCTGGCGATGAACGCGGCAACGCGGCGACACCTGGAACTGGATTCGCGTTTCGACGGTCGCAACGAGAACACCGTCCTCGGCGTACTCGACACAACCATTTCGCCGATGGGCGGACGCCTGCTGCGGCGCTGGTTGCATCGACCCTTGCGCGATCACGGCGTGCTTTCGCTTCGACATCATGCGGTCGGAAGCCTGCTCGAAAGCCGCATTGGAGCGAGTTTGCGCGAACGCTTTCGCGCACTCGGCGACATCGAACGCATCCTCACTCGCGTTGCCTTGCGCTCGGCACGTCCACGCGATCTTTCGACCTTGCGCGACGGCCTCGCGATGTTGCCCGCGATCCGCAGTGATCTTGGTGCGGTGGATTCGCCGCGCATCGATGCAATGCTGCAAGAACTCGGAAACGCTGACGACCGCACCATCGCGATGTGCGCCGACGTGCTCGCGCGAGCCATCGCACCGCAGCCAGCGCTGCGATTGAACGATGGCGGAGTCATTGCCGACGGATTTGATGCTGAACTTGACGAACTTCGAATGCTTTCAACGAACGCCGACGGCTTCCTCGTCGAACTAGAAGCGCGCGAAAAAGCCGTGACCGGCATTGCGACGTTGAAAGTTGGCTACAACCGCGTGCATGGCTACTACATCGAAATCAGCAAAGGCCAATCCGAGCGCGCGCCGGTGCACTACACGCGCCGGCAAACGCTGACCGGTGCCGAACGCTACATCACCGAAGAACTGAAGCAATTCGAGGACAAGGTGTTGTCGGCGCGTGAGCGTTCCTTGCAACGCGAGCGTGCGTTGTACGAGGAACTACTCGATGCGCTCGGCACCGATCTCGCGCCGTTGCGTAAGCTCGCCGATGCACTGTCCGAACTCGATGTGCTTGCCGCATTCTCCGAACGCGCCGAAGCGCTGGACTGGAGCTGCCCACAACTCACCGACACAGCCGGCATCCGCATCGAACGGGGACGCCATCCAGTCGTCGAAGCGGTGCGTAATGAGCCGTTCGAGCCGAACGATACGGTGCTCGATGCAGATCGCCGCCTGCTTGTCATCACTGGCCCGAACATGGGCGGCAAGAGCACGTACATGCGGCAGACCGCGCTGATCGTGCTGCTCGCGGCGATCGGCAGTTACGTGCCCGCAGCGCGCGCGGAGATCGGCCCGATTGATCGCATCCTCACACGCATCGGTGCCGGCGACGATCTTGCGCGCGGTCAATCCACCTTCATGGTCGAGATGAGCGAAACCGCTTACATCCTGCATCACGCGACCGCGCATTCGCTGGTGCTGATGGACGAAATCGGACGCGGCACTTCGACCTACGACGGCCTCGCTCTGGCGAAAGCATGCGCTTTGCATCTTGCACACACCAATCGCGCGCTCACCTTGTTCGCAACGCATTATTTTGAACTCACGCGACTTGCCGAACCGGGCAACGGGATCGTCAACGTGCATCTGGATGCAGTCGAACATCACGACAAAAGCGGGGGCGAGCAACTGGTGTTCATGCATGCGGTCAAGGAAGGCCCGGCGAACCGCAGCTACGGCTTGCAAGTGGCCGCGCTTGCGGGGCTGCCGAAAACCGTCGTGGACGATGCGCGTGGACATCTTGCCGAACTTGAATCGAATGGCACGCCTGCGACAACACGTCATGTTTCCGAATCGCCGCAGCTGGGCCTTTTCAACGAACCGCCTTCGCCTGCATTGATCAATCTGGACCGGCTCGATCCGGATGCACTCAGCCCGCGTGAAGCACTCGATGCACTGTATCAGTTGAAGCGCTTGCGCTAGCGCATTTTTCGATTCAAATCCTGGCATCGCACGCTTTCACTTCCTCCCCCACTTGCGGGGGAGAATCGAGGCGGGCGCTTTCCGCGAACAAACCGCCCCCATCACAACCTTCCCCCGCAAGCGGGGAAAGGAGCTGTTCGCGTTGCCTTCCTCCGCTTGCGGGGAGGATCTGCAAATTCACTTCCTCCTCCGCTTGAAGGGGAGGGTCTGCAAATTCACTTTCTTCTCCGCTTGCGCGGGAAGGAGCTGTTCGCGTTGCTTTCCCCCCGCAAGTGGTGGAAGCGGCCATTCACGTCGTCATCCAAACCGCAATGCGTCAGCCGACTTCACTGTGCATCAATATCACCCAATGCATGGATCAATCTCCGCGCACGTTTATCTGGTTTCGTCAGCGGCGCGCGATAACCTGTTGCTTCCATGCGCCGGCGTTCGCGTTCAGCCTCGCGTGTGATGCGCGATGCCTCGGTTTCGCGATACAGGGTTTGCGCGGCACTGGCCGATCCGCGTTGCGCGGACAACGCCAGTACGAGAACTTCGAAGCGCTCTTCCGCACGCGCGATGCGCAGCATTTCGCCCGCGCGCAACACCGTTGCCGGCTTGCAGGGACGTGCATCGACTTCAACTTTCCCTCCTTCGATCGCGTGCTTGGCCAATGCGCGCGTTTTGAAAAAACGCGCAGCCCAAAGCCATAGATCAAGGCGTACACCACTGCTTGAAGAGTCGTCGGTCGGCTTGCTCATCGCTGCGCAAATCACGGATCAAGAATGCGATATTGCATGATCGGCGCGTAGCGGCTTCGACGCAAACTGGAAGTCCAGAAAGCAAAACGGCCGCATCGGCGGCCGTTTGCGAAGCAATTTGCGAAAACCTTACTCGGCAGCAGAAGCAGCAGCGGCCTTGGCGGCAGCTTTCGCGGCGGCATTGCCAGCGAGATCTTCCTTGATGCGCGCCTTCTTGCCTTCGAGATCGCGCAGATAGTAAAGCTTGCCGGCGCGGACCTTGCCACGACGCTTCACTTCAACTGAATCAATGATTGCGCTGTGGGTCTGGAACACGCGCTCGACACCGAAACCGTGTGACATCTTGCGCACGGTGAAGGCCGAGGTCAGGCCGGCATTCTTCTTCGCGATCACGACGCCTTCGTAGGCTTGCACGCGCTCGCGATTGCCTTCCTTGACCTTGACATTGACGACAACCGTGTCGCCTGGGCCGAATTCCGGCAACTTGCGCGAAATCTGCGCGGCTTCGAACTGCTGAAGGAGGTTCATGACATCACCACTCGTCTGATTGTACTTCCGGCGCAGGGCCGGCCCTATGCGTTTCTGCCGCCAACCACTCGCGGCGGAATTCGTCCAACAAATCTCTATCCTGCTTGCTCAGAACCACCCGCGCCAGCAAATCGGGACGGCGCAGCCAGGTTCTGCCCAGCGATTGCTTCGTTCGCCAACGACGGATTGCCGCGTGATTACCGGACTGCAATACCGCGGGCACCTCGCCCAGGGAATCCTGCATCGGTCGCGCATAGTGCGGGCAATCGAGCAATCCATTCGAAAATGAATCCTGCTCGGCGGACGCGGCGTCATTCAACGCACCATCCTGCAATCGCCCCACCGCGTCGATCAATACCGCCGCGCCCAACTCACCACCGGACAACACGTAGTCGCCGATCGACACTTCCTCGTTGACCTCGTGCGCGATCAGGCGTTCATCAACGCCCTCATAGCGACCGCACAACAGGATAATCCGCTCAAGACGCGCCAATTCGACAACGCGGCCCTGATTGAGCCGCGTACCCTGCGGACTCAGATAAATCGTTCTTGCAGGTGCTGCAGCTGCCGCTCGCGCTGCCGAGAGACTCGCGCGCAAAGGGTCGATCAACATCACCATACCTGGACCGCCGCCACAGGTCCGTCCATCGACGGTACGGTAATTGTCCAAGGCATAGTCGCGGGGATTCCACGCCTGCACCTGCAACAAACCGCGTTCCTGCGCTCGACCCACCACGCCGATACCGGCGAGGTTGTGTACAAAATCCGGAAACAGCGTGATGACGTCGATGCGCATCGCGCTCTATCCTTGAAATCCTAAAATTCCGGATCCCAGTCGACCACGACACGTCCGGCGTCAAAATCGACATTGTGGATATATTGCCCCACAACGAACGGAATCAAGCGTTCACGCTCGCCTTCTCTGGCAACCAGAACATCGTTGGCTCCGGTCGCAAACAGATGCGAAACCG
>JBDSVN010000184.1:0-3625 GCA_039927175.1 Lysobacteraceae bacterium
CACCTTCGGCGGCCAGCCTTCGGTGTTCATCGCCGAGGTGTATTTGAGGTAGGCAATCAACTGGCCGACCTCGTCCTTGGTCAGCGGCAGGTTCGGCATCATCGTGATGCCGCCGCCACGGCGATTAATCCGATCGGCTGCACCGGGATATTTCTTCAGGTAGGCATCGATCGAATCGGTGCCGGAATCAGCGATCTGATTCGGATCCTGAAGCTGCGCACGTACCGCACCAGCGGTCGGCCAACCACCTGCTGAAGACAGGAACGCGGCCATCCAGGCCGGCCCGGCGTGCAGATATTCTTCGGTGAGGTCTGGGCCCAGATAGGCACCGTTGCCAACCATGGTGTGACAACCCATGCAGTTGTAGGCCTGGAACACGCGCTTGCCATCGGCGGCTTGGTAAGTGCCGAATGAAACCTTATCCGGCGTGACCTGGCCGCGCGAGGGCAAGAAGGAGAAGATCGACAGTGCGATGAAGACCAGCGCCAGGATGGCCAGCGCGACGAACGCACCCCGCCGCCGCGGCGTCTCGCAACTGGCGCCGTCGATTCCGCAACTCATGACAGTCGATCCTTGTTCGTGGTCGTCGCTGCTTGCTCTTGCGTGTCATGAATGAACAGGATGCGCAGGCTGCCGATGAAGACGTAGAACACGTACAGCGCCAGCAAGAAGCCGACCGCGAAATAGATCCACCACGCCGCGTGCGATTCGGCCCAGTACTCGTAATTTCGCCAGAACGGCCAGGATAGAAGGGTGAAGACCACGCAGGCCAGCACCGAAATGGTCAAGTCTGTGATGCGCTGGCTCATGCGATTACCCCGATAGCGGATCGAGCGCTGCAGGAGTCATCGAGAACCGCTGAACCGTCTCGCAAAATGACTCGTGTGCAGAACAGATTGAACGCTACGAGCAACAATCGTTCGTGTATCTGATCCAGATCAAGTGGCGACAAATTTTTTGTGCGGCATGCGTTCGGAATAACCAGTTGCAACATTGGCAAGCAGTGGCGTGGCGCGCTCAAACTGCACGACGCGCAATGTCCAGAGCGTTACTTGCCTCACGGCGATGGCCAGGATGGCCGCGCATCTGGTCGATGAGGAAAATTGAAAAACAGTAACGAGTGTTATTTCAGCGTCGAATGTATAAATTGCCTGATTGCCAGAAACCGGAAAAGGGAAACAACGCGCCATGAAGCAGCTGGATGCCCTGCGGGCTGTCGTTGGCGAAAACCACGTACTGAGGGGGGCAGATGCAGCGCCGTACCTGACTGATTGGCGTGGACGTTACAGCGGCCAGGCGCTGGCGGTAGTTCGCCCCGCATCGACCGACGAGGTTGCTGCGGTGGTGCGCGTGTGTGTCGGAACTGGCGTGCCGATCGTGCCGCAGGGTGGCAATACCGGGTTGTGCGGCGGCGCGACGCCGGATGATTCCGGGCGCGCGGTGGTGCTTTGCCTGCAACGCCTGAATCGCATCCGCAGCATGGATCTGGACAACGACACGATGGTTGTCGAGGCCGGCTGTGTCTTGCAGACCGTGCAGGAGACCGCGCGCGATGCCGGGCGTTTATTCCCGCTCAGTCTCGCGGCCGAAGGCAGTTGCACGATCGGCGGCAACCTCGCCACCAATGCCGGCGGCACTCAGGTGCTCCGCTACGGCACGATGCGCGAGCTCGCCCTTGGCCTCGAAGTCGTCACCGCGCAGGGCGAGATCTGGCACGGCCTGCGCGGGCTGCGCAAGGACAACACCGGTTACGATCTGCGCGACTTGTTCATCGGCAGCGAAGGCACGCTCGGGATCATCACCGCCGCCACGCTCAAGCTGTTTCCATTGCCGGCCGCCCGTTGCACGGCGCTGCTGGCACTGGCCTCGATGGACGACGCGATTGCGATGTTGACGCGAGCGCGGCATGGATTCGGAGCTTCACTCACCGGCTTCGAACTGATGGCCGGCGATTGCCTCGCCGATGTGGCGCGCTGTTTTCCGCAACAACGCCTGCCATTTAGCGGCGAGTCGGCAGCACTACCGTGGTATGCGTTGCTGGAACTGTCCGACAGCGAAAGCGAGGCGCACGCACAGGAGCGTTTCGAGACCGTGCTGGGCGAGGCGATCGAGGCCGGTTGCGTCAAGGATGCGGTGATCGCCGGGTCGATGGCGCAGAGCAAAGCGCTATGGCATTTGCGCGAAAGCATTCCGCTGGCCGAAAAGGAATCGGGCAAGAGCATCAAGCACGACGTGTCGATTCCGGTTTCGCGCATGGCAACGTTTGTCGCCGACACCAACCGCGCGCTGCAGCAGGCGTTCCCGGGAATCCGCAACGTCGTCTTTGGCCATCTCGGCGACGGCAACCTGCATTACAACGTGGCACGTGGCGAGAGCTTGAGCGAGGACGATTTGCTGTCCAAACAGGATGCGGTTTATGCGCTGGTTCACGACGCCGTTCACGCCGTGGGCGGATCGATCAGCGCCGAGCACGGCGTGGGCCAGCTCAAGCGCGACGCGCTGGTGCGATACAAGGATCCGGTTGAACTTGCGCTGATGCACTTGATCAAGCAGGCGCTGGACCCGCAGGGCATCATGAATCCGGGCAAGGTGTTGGTTGCCAGTACCGACTGAGGTGGTACGAAGAATGTTTGTGCTCATCGAGCATCCAGCGAACCAGTCAAGGATACTTGCCATGGCTCTAGGATCGGCGTAACCCGTCGCTAGCCAAAGCCCTGACCGCACGGATCGACAATGGACATCGTTTCCCAAGCCGCCAAGGCTCACGCCTTCCGCAAACTGCACGACCGCTCGAACCTGCTGTTGCTACCCAACGCCTGGGATGCCGGTAGTGCCGCCCTGTTCGCGCGTCACGGCTTCGCCGCGATTGCCACCACTAGCGCCGGCATGGCGTGGTCGCTGGGTTATCCCGATGGTCAGCACGCACCACTGTGCGAGGTGCTCGCAGCCACAGCGCGAATCACCCGGGTCACTGATTTGCCGGTGACGGTGGATATGGAATCCGGCTATGGCGAGACACCCGCTGAAGTCGCCGCGACAGTGCGCGGGGCGATTGCTGCCGGTGCGGTCGGTATCAATCTGGAAGACAGTCTTCCCGGCCACGGCCCGCTGCGCGCGATCGATGCGTCGGCGGCGCGGATCAGCGCTGCGCGAGCTGCGGCTGCGGATGTCGGAGTACCGATCGTGATCAACGCACGCGTGGACGTGTGGATGCAGCCGGACTTGTCCGATCCAGCCGCCGGACTCGACGAAGCAATACGTCGCGCGCAAGCGTACCTGGCAGCCGGTGCCGACGGCATCTTTCCGATCGGTCTGGTCGATCGTGACGTACTCGCAACTCTGGTGCAGTCGATCGATGCACCGATCAATGTGGCTGCGATATCCGGCGTGCCGAGCTTGCAGGAACTAGCCCGGATCGGCGTAGCGCGGGTCAGTACTGCGACGCGCTTTGCCACGCTGGCGCTGGCGGCGATCGATCAAGCCGCTGCTCGCTTGCTGCTCGACCGAAACTTCGACGGCCTTGTATCGGGATTTACCTATGGCGATGCGCAGCGGCTGTTCGCTGGAGAATCGGAATCAGCGCAAACGTCGACATGAAGCGCTGACCTCCACGAACCGACTTCCG
>JBDSVN010000185.1:0-5987 GCA_039927175.1 Lysobacteraceae bacterium
GCTTCGAAAGCCAAGATCGAGGATCTTGTCGCGAACGTGAAAGCCGCATACCACGCGCGCATCGAGAAGCTCGACTGGATGGGCGCCGATACCAAACAGGAAGCGCTGAAAAAGCTCGATACCTACAACATCAAGGTCGGCTATCCGGATCATCCGCGCGATTACAGCAACGTTGTCGTGCGCGATGACGACCTGATCGGCAACGTGTTGCGTGCAGCGAAAGCCGATGAGGCGTATTACGTCGATCGTCTCAATGGTCCGGTCGATCGCAGCGACTGGTCGATGACGCCACAGACCAACGATGCCTACAACGGTTCGCTGCGCGACATCGTGTTTCCTGCAGGCATCCTGCAAGCGCCGATCTTTGATGCGGATGCCGATCCGGCGATCAACTATGGTGCAATAGGTGCGGTGATCGGCCACGAACTCACCCACGGCTTCGACGACGAAGGCCGCAAGATCGATGCCGACGGTGCGCTGCGCGACTGGTGGACGGCCGATGACGCGAAGGCATTCGAAGCGCGCGCGAAACATCTCGGCGCGCAATATGCATCGTTCGAACCGCTACCAGGCGTGCACATCAACGGCGAACTGACGATGGGCGAAAACATCGCCGACCTCGGCGGCCTCACGCTGGCTCTTGATGCCTACCACGCTTCCCTGCACGGCAAACCGGCGCCCGTCCTCGATGGCATGACCGGCGACCAACGCGTCTTTCTCGGCTGGGCGCAAGCCTGGTGCGGCAAGTTGCGCGACGATGCAATCCGCAAGCAGGTCGTCAGCGACCCGCATTCGCCGCGCACGTTCCGCGTCAATGGCGTCGTGCGCAACATCGATGCGTGGTACGACGCATTCGGGGTCAAGCCGGACGACAAGTTCTACGTCGCGCCGGAAGATCGCGTGCGGATCTGGTGATCGGGCGCTTCGTTCGCGCGCTAGCACAATGACGCATCTGACACCCTGCAGGCGCTAACATGCGTTGGTTGCGGCCGGATCGCAACGCCGCCGGTTCTCGTTCGGGAGGCAAGGTCACGATGCGCGCGATGCGATGGATCTTCGGTGGCCTGACGCTGGCGGCGACGGCAATGTGCGGTGCCGCGGAATTGAGCGTGCACGTCGTGGACGATCATGGAAAGCCGGTTGCCGATGCCGTGGTGACCGTCTTGCAAGACGGCACTGCGTCGGGCCAACCATCGAAAGGGGTGCACGCACCAACCACACGGTTCATCGACCAGAAAAGCCTGACCTTCATACCCTACATCGAGGTCTTCCGGCCCGGTGACTCCGTCGTGTTCCGCAACAGCGACAAGACGCGGCACCATGTGTATTCGTTCTCTCCGATCAAGACCTTCGAGTTCATGCTGGTGCCTGGCCAGAGTTCGCCACCGTTGCTGCTGGACAAGAACGGTGTGATCGCCGTCGGTTGCAATATCCACGACCAGATGATCACGTACATGGTCGTTTCGGATGCGCCATGGATCGCGCAATCCACAGCCAATGGCCAGGTCGCGTTCCACGATCTTCCCGCTGGTGCCTACAGCATCCATGTCTGGCAACCACGATTGCGTCCCGGCACACGCGACGTTGTTCAATCGACTGCACTCGGAGGCGCAAATGCATCGCAATCTCTGGCTTTCAAGCTTTCACTGCTTCCCGATTCCCGATCCGACATGGATCGGGAACACATGAGTTACTGATTCAAGGCCCGGCGCAGACAGATGGGATTTCGTTTCCGGCTTGCGTCCTTTTTCGTTGCTGCACTGATCATCGTGCAGGGGCTGACTGCGGTCCTCGTTTACGAAGTCACCCGCCACGAATTGATCGGCGAAGGCCAGCGCCAGCTTGGCGTCGCATCCACCGCATTCGCGCGGCAGCTCGACGATGTGTCCGAGCGCGTCGCCGCCAGCGTGCAGGTGATGGCCCTGGATTTCGCCCTGCGTTCGGCGATCGCGCAACGCGACGAAGCGACGATGCTGTCGGCCCTGCGCAACCACGGACGCAGGGTCGGCGCCACCCAGATGCTGCTGCTCGGCGTGGACGGCAAGGTCGAAGCCGATACGCTCGGAGCGTATCCGCTCGGCGCGACATTCCCGTATGCCGATCTCGCGACCAGTGCCTACGAGAAACCGTCAGCCGCCGTCGTGACATGGGATGGCCATGCTTACTGGATGGTCGTGGTGCCGGTGTTCGCTCCGAACCTGATCGGAGAGATCGCCGCGGCAATTCCGATCGACGATGGCATGCTCGCGCGGATGCAATCGTTGTCCGTGCTTCCCAAGACCATCGAGCTTGCGACGCGAGCGAACGATGGCCGCTGGATCGTGGTGGCGCACGGCAGCGAACCGATCGCGTTGACCGAACAACTCGCGGCGCGCAACAGCACGCTGTCGGACAAACCGATCCTGATTGAAGTACATGGCCGCGAGTTCGTCGCGCAAGCAGTCATCCTCAACCACTCGGCGCAAAGCGCGCCAGTTGCCGCCGTGCTGGGCTATTCGGTCGACGAAGCACTCAGTCCTTATCGTTCGGTCGGAATGGCATGGGCCGGACTGCTCACGTTCGGACTCGTTGCCGGATTGATCGGCGCATGGTTCATCGCGCGCAGCGTGTCGCGACCGGTCGAACAACTCGCCGCATCCGCGCGTCGCATCGAGGCAGGCGATTACGAAGTTCCAACGCCGATCAGGCGCAGCGACGAACTCGGCCAACTCGCAACCGCCTTCGCCAACATGGCGCAATCGATTCGCGAACGCGAAGCGCAGATTCGCTACCAAGCAGGCCACGACCAGGTGACCGGGCTCGCGAACAGGACTGCGACCGAAACCGCGATCCAGCTCGAACTCAATGCGCATGCGGGCATACAGTCCGCACTGTTGATGGTCGGACTCGGTCGCGTGCCGGAAATCATCAAGACGATGGGCCACGCGATCTGCGACCGGGTGATGCGCGATGCGGGCCAGCGCCTGCAAGGGCCATCCGGAAAGGGCTTGATCGCGCGCGCCACCGACACCCAGTTCTCGATTTTCCTGCCGGCCACCAGCAAGTCCGATGCGATCAAGACCGCATTCCGGATCGTCGACGCGCTAGTCGAACCATATCGCGAAGCCGATCTCGCGCTCGATCTCGCACCGGCCGTCGGCATCGCGTTGTCTCCGGAACATGGCATGGAAGCGAGCACCCTGCTTCGCCGCTCCGAAGTCGCACTGATTTCCGCGTTGGGATCGGAAGAACCGATCCTGGTTTACGATCCTGCGACCGATCCGCATCGTCCCGAACGCCTGTCGCTGATGAGCGACCTGCGCGATGCGCTCGATCACGATCAGCTCGAACTGCATTACCAGCCAAAGCTCAATCTTGCGAGTGAGCGCATCGACGGTGCGGAAGGACTTGTGCGCTGGCGGCATCCGACGCTTGGCCAGATTCCGCCCGACGGTTTCATCGCCCTCGCCGAGGAAACCGGAAACATCCGCAAGCTCACGCGCTGGGTGCTTGCGGCCGGCATTGCGCAAACCGGGCGCTGGAGCGCGGAGAATCGTGCGATTCGTGTCTCGATCAATGTGTCAGCACGCGACCTCGATGATAGTGACCTGCCACGTCGTGTCGCCGACCTGCTCGCGCTCAATGGCGTCTCACCGGAACAAATCACGCTGGAAGTCACCGAGAGCGCGATCATGGGCAAGCCCGATGCAGCGATCAAGGTGCTGCGACGCCTTGCCGACCTCGGCATCGACCTTGCAATCGATGATTTCGGCGTCGGCCAATCCTCGTTCGCCTATTTGCGACGACTGCCGGTGCGTGAGCTGAAAATCGACAAGACCTTCATCGATCATCTCGCCGACGCGCGCGCCGACCAGACGATCGTGCGCTCGATCGTCGAACTTGGCCACAACCTCGGATACCGCGTTACCGCCGAAGGCGTCGACGACATCCGCGTGCTTGATTATCTCTCCGAAATCGGCTGCGACCACGCGCAGGGCTATCTGATCGCTAAGGCGATGCCGAACACGGCCTTCGACGATTTCCTTGCAAGTCATGCCGCGACGCGCTGGACGACGACGCCATGAAGCGACCGTTGCGCATGTTGCGGCTTTGCTCGACAACCTGCGCAGTATTGATGCTCCTGCCTTGCACACTGCATGCCCAGGAGGTCGACCTGCATGGCTACATCGACATGCGCATCGTCGTGCCGAGCGATGAAACCGGCTGGGCCGACGGCGGCCTCGGCAAGTCGCGTTACGGCAACGGAAACAATATCGAAGCGAAATTCGGCGGCGTTGCGCTCGCGGCAACATGGCATCCGACACCATCCACTGTTGCAGTCGCGGAATTGCAGTATCCGACCGGCGATGACCGGCATCTTGATGTGCTCGATGCCTACGTCCGCTATCGACCGGTATCGATGACGCCATGGCGCTGGTCGGCAAAGCTCGGTGCGTTCTTCCCGCCGATCTCGCTGGAGAACGACGGCATCGGCTGGACCAGTCCGTGGACGCTCAGTCCATCCGCGATCGATAGCTGGGTCGGCGAGGAATTGCGCACGATCGGCAGCGAATTGCGTTTCGAGCACCGCGGAACCTCGGGCACATTCGAGGGTGCGGTGGCGGCTTTCGTCAACAACGATCCTGCCGGTGAATTGCTGGCGACGCGCGGCTGGTCGTTCGGCGATCTCAGCTCAGGATTGGCCAGCAACCTGCGCGAACCGGACGTGTATGCGCCGCTCACGGGCACATCGGCACCGGTCGGCTATCGACCGTTCGACGAGATCGACAATCGCGTCGGCTGGTACGCGAACCTCAGTTGGCAATCGCCCGCCTACGGGAAAATTTCGCTGCTGCGCTACGACAACCGCGGCGATCCGGGGGCGTTCGAACGCTACGATGCACGCAAGGTGTTCGCGTGGCATACCGCATTCTGGAGCCTCGGCGCACAGACGCGCGTGAACGATATCGTACTGATCGCGCAGGCGATGGACGGAAGCACCGCGTTCGAACCGGTGGAGGGGTTGTACCTCGACACAAAACTGCATGCGGCCTATTTGCTCGCGGGCTGGGATCGCGGCAAATGGCGGCCGGCATTGCGTGTCGATTTTTTTGACCTGCACCAGCTTCCCGATTCCCTCACCAATCCCTTGAGCGAACACGGCAATGCGCTCACTGCCGCATTGAACTGGCGACCGAACGATCGGTTGCGCGTCACCGGCGAATGGTTGCGCATCGACAGCACGCGCAACCAGCGCAAGCTGGAAGGCTTGTCGCCACGGCAGATCGACCAGCAATTGCAATTGAGCGTGCGCGTGCTGTTCTAGCAGCCGTCGCGCATTGATTCAATCTGCACTCGCGGCGCAACGTTCATGCCTCGACAAACGTCACCGCGTGCACCATCGGCAATCGCGCATCCAATGCCTGCCAGCGATCGCCCTGGTTTTCGCTGATCCACAGTCCGCCGGTGGTCGATCCGAAGGCGAGACGATCGCCGCTGCCGTCGATCGCGAGCGCGTGGCGATAGACGAGATCGTACGCATCCTGCTGCGGCAAGCCGTCGCGCAAGACATCGAACGATTGGCCACCGTCGCGCGTGCGCGCGACCACGACTTCGCCGTTCACCGGAATGCGGCGCTCGTCCTTGATCGCCGGCACGAACCACGCGGTATTCGCATCGCGCGGATGCACCGCGACCGCGAAACCGAACACCGACGGCTGCACGTTCGCGACTTCCTTCCAGTCGCCACCGCCGCTGATGCTGCGGAACACGCCATTGTGGTGCTGCGCCCAGAATGCGTCAGGCGTTGCGCGGCATTGCACGATGCGATGCACGTCCTGCACACCCGGCTCGAACTTTCTTTCTTCCGGCATGTAGGCGGCGAACATGCCGTGCGCGGTCTGAGCCCAGGACTCCCCTGCATCGTCGCTGCGCCAGACGCCGCCGGTTGAAATCGCGATGCGCACGCAACGCGGATCGCGCGGATCAACACAGATCGAATGGATGCC
>JBDSVN010000186.1:0-5868 GCA_039927175.1 Lysobacteraceae bacterium
GCAAATTTGGTGGAGCTTCTGCGTTGCCGGCCGAACTTGTCGCAAGTCTTCCGCCAACCCAATTTCTCGGTTATGACCAATTGGATGCCGATGCCTTGCGTGTTGTCGCAATCCTGCGCGATGGACGCAGTGTGGATGCGTTGAATGTGGGCGACGAAGGCACGCTGATCCTTGATCGCACGCCGTTCTATGCGGAGTCGGGCGGGCAGGTTGGCGACGAAGGTGAATTGCACGCTGGCGATACACACTTTGCAGTGAGCGACACGGTCAAGCTGGCCGGCACATTTTTCGGACATGTTGGCAAACCTGTTGGTGGCGCGCTGCGCGTCGGCGATGCAGTTGAAGCGCATGTCGATGGCACGCGCCGACAGGCGATCGTGCTCAACCATTCGGCAACGCATCTTCTGCATGCCGCGTTGCGCAAGCTGCTTGGCGAACATGTGACGCAGAAAGGCTCGCTGGTTGCGCCAGATCGACTACGCTTCGATTTCTCGCATTTCCAGCCGATCGCGCATGCGCAACTGATGCAGATCGAGTCGATGGTGAACGCGGAAATCCGTCGCAACGTCGAAGCCGAAACCCACCAGATGGGCATGCAGGAAGCGCTGGATTTTGGCGCGATGGCGTTGTTCGGAGAGAAGTACGGCGAGCGTGTGCGCGTGTTGCGGATGGGCGAATTCTCGACCGAGCTATGCGGTGGCACGCATGTCCATCGCACTGGCGATATCGGCGTTTTCAAGATTATCGGTGAATCGGGTGTCGCGGCCGGCGTTCGCCGTATCGAAGCGGTGACCGGGCAGGGCGCACTCGACCATGTCGCGAACGAAGAACAGCATCTGGCGCAACTCGCGCGCTTGCTGGGTGGCAACGTGGCCGATGCAGAGGAGAAGCTGCGCCACTTGATCGATCGCCAGAAGAAATCCGAACGCGAACTGGAGCAACTCAAGTCGAAGGCGAATGCTGGTGCAGCGAGCGACCTGGCCGCATCAGCGCAACAGGTTGGTGATCTGCGGCTTGTCGCAGCGCGCCTTGAAGGTATCGATGCGAAGGCATTGCGCGAGAGCGTCGATCAGCTCAAGCAGCAACTCGGCGATGCTGTGATCGTGCTGGCTTCGGTTGCCGATGGCCGCGCGACCTTGATTGCCGGCGTGCATGGCCGTGCGCTCGAACGCATCAAGGCCGGAGACTTGCTGGGGCACATTGCAAGGCAGATTGGCGGCAAGGGCGGTGGTCGCGCCGACCTGGCGCAGGGTGGTGGCGAAGATGGCCCTGCATTGCTTGCGGCGCTGGGCGGCGTTTATGAGTGGATCGCGGAGCGGATCGCAACATAGGTCATCAGTCATGGTCTGTCTTCATTGCGTGTCAAGGATGCGCCCGATACCATCAGGCTCTGTCTGAGTTGATCGCAACGGCACCCGCCGCCCCCTTGCGATTGCAGGCGAACACCCCGGAAGGATGCCGGGGAAGGAGAAAGACCATGTTGATCTTGACCCGTCGGGTTGGTGAAACCCTGATGATTGGTGATTCGGTCACGGTGACCGTGCTTGGCGTGAAGGGCAATCAGGTACGTATCGGCATCACCGCGCCGAAAGATGTTGCTGTTCACCGCGAGGAAATTTTCCAGCGTATCCATCGCGACGACGAGAGTGCTTCCAGCGTTCCTCCGGTTGCGGATGGAGGTGACAGCAATCTTTCCGGTTTACCAGCGAAGACATAGTCGGTATCCTGCGCGTCCGGTCGTTGATCGAGCAATCGATCGCTGGCCGCACGTGTAGTGCGATATCGCAACATCCCGGAGAGATGCCCGAGAGGCCGAAGGGGCTCCCCTGCTAAGGGAGTATCGGGTTAAAAGCCTGATCGAGGGTTCGAATCCCTCTCTCTCCGCCAGATACGCAAAAGGCCCCGCGAGGGGCCTTTTGCGTATCTGGCGGAGAGACGAGGATATTGATTCAAACCCCAGGTTCGACTGATTCGCCAGGAGCGAATCAGGACAGCGAAGCTGGCCCGCGCGTAGCGCGGGTGAATCCCAAGGCCTGAAACTGCTCCTGCGTTTCAGGCATTCCCGCCATCCTTGGTGGCCAGATGAGTCGAGCAATCCCTCTCTTAAGCATTCGCCTTTTCGCTCTGCGCTCGGCAGGAAGCAGCGTCATCAATTCAGCCCAACAAACAATTGACGCAACCAACCTCCATCCGCATAATTAACAGTTCGGTGCGCCCGTAGCTCAGCTGGATAGAGTACCAGGCTACGAACTTGGTGGTCGGGAGTTCGAATCTCTCCGGGCGCGCCATTTTTTGCTGGGAAGGGTGCTTCGGCACCCTTTCTTGTCTGCGACAATCTGTTTCCTTGTTGTGGACACTGCGCCGCATGATGCGCAATCATCGTGAGGCGCGGCCACTGGAATTGCTTCGCGGGGTATAGCGCAGTCTGGTAGCGCGCCTGCTTTGGGAGCAGGATGTCGGGGGTTCGAATCCCTCTACCCCGACCAATTCCAGCATTGTTGATGAACTTGCTGATCGTGCGGCAGGATGCGTTGGCTGTGTTGTCGCCGGTATAGTTGCAGCAGGCGCCCGTAGCTCAACGGATAGAGCACCGGCCTTCTAAGCCGGTGGTTACAGGTTCGATTCCTGTCGGGCGCGCCAGCCTCGCAGGAAGAAAATTGTCCAAATACGGTGGATGTAGCTCAGTCGGTTAGAGCATCGGATTGTGATTCCGAGGGTCGCGGGTTCGAATCCCGTCTTCCACCCCAGTTCCCGGATGCGGCATAATGCCGCGTCCGCTGCCGTAGCGGCAGGAATGATGACGGGCCGTTAGCTCAGTTGGTAGAGCAGTTGACTCTTAATCAATAGGTCGAAGGTTCGAATCCTTCACGGCCCACCATTCCTTCCTGATCACTCCGGCAGCCGCGCGGCATCGCGAAAGTGGCGAAACTGGTAGACGCGCTGGATTTAGGTTCCAGTGGGGCAACCCTTGAGAGTTCGAGTCTCTCCTTTCGCACCAACACGTGCCTGCGCGAAGCCCCATGCTGCGCCATTCGCACGCGCCCAACCGTGGCGCGCCAACAGGAGTCGTCATGCAAGTGTCGGTTGAAAACGTGAGCAACCTCGAACGCAAGATCACCGTCAGCATGCCAGCTGACCGACTGCAATCCATTGCCGGTTCGCGCTTGAGCGAAATCGCGCGCACTGCGCGCATCAAGGGTTTCCGCCCCGGCAAAATACCGGCGAAAATCATCGAGCAACGCTTCGGTGCGCAAGTGCGCAACGAAGTGTTCGGCGATCTGGTGCGGGAAAGCTTCGACGAGGCCATGCGCAAGGAAAACCTGCGTCCTGCAAGCCAGCCGCAAATCCAGCCGGCCGATGTCGAGGACGGCCAGATGGGTTATGTCGCGACTTTCGAGGTGGTTCCGGAGTACGGCACGATCGATGTCAGCGAATTGCAGATTGCACGCCCGACTTCGCAAGTCGAAGACAGCGATGTCGAGCACATGATCGAAACGCTACGGACACAGCGCCGCAACTGGACTCCGGTCGAGCGCGCCGCGAAGGCCGACGACCTGGTCATGGTGGAAACCGTGACCCATGTCGACGGCGCCCGTACGCCGGCTGAAGGCGTGGAACGCGCAGCGACCGTGCTTGGCTCGGGCATGCTCGACCGCGAGCTTGAAGCGCAACTGGTCGGCAAGTCTGCCGGCGACGACGTGGCCCTGGACCTGAATTACCCACCTGACTGGCATGATGCGACGCTGGCAGGAAAGAACGCGAAAGTCGAAGCGCATGTAGTGCGCGTGTCCGAATCGCATTTGCCTGAGCTGGATGCCGATTTCATCCGCACGTTCGGCGTTCGCAGCGGTGATGCCGAGCAATTCCGCAAGGAAGTGAAGAGCAACCTGGAGCGTGAGCTCAAGGGTGCGTTGATGTCGCGTTTGCGCGCTGAGGTGCTGGACAAGTTGCTCGCCCAGCATGCGCATGTCGGATTACCTGAACGGTTGATCGAAAGCGAAGCACGCTCGCAGGCGTGGCAAGCCGAGCAACAGGCCCTTGAAACCGGGCAGACCAATCCGCAGATTCCTTATCAGGGTTTTCTGCCGGCAGCACGGACTCGCGTAGCGACGATCTTGCTGGTTGGCGAAGTGGCCCGGCAGAACAACATCCAGCTGGATCCGCAGAAGGTCAGCGAGATGCTCAACCTGATCGCCTCCACCTACGAGGAACCGAAACAAGTCGTCGAGCTGTACCGCACCAACAATCGCATGATGTCCGACCTGCAGTCGCGGGTGATGGAAGAACAGGTCGTCGACTGGGTCGCGACCAAGGCCCAGGCGACCGAGCACCACATGAGTTTTGCCGACGCCATGCAACAGCGTCGGACCTGATCCGACAACCAACACTGGAGTAGCGCGTGATTCCTGCCACGAACCTCAACCTGGTGCCGATGGTGGTCGAACAGACCAGCCGCGGCGAGCGCGCGTACGATATTTATTCACGCCTCCTGAAGGAGCGCGTGATCTTCATGGTTGGTCCGATCGACGATTACGTGGCCAATGTGATCGTCGCGCAGATGCTGTTCCTCGAGGCGGACAACCCCGAGAAAGACATCAGCCTGTACATCAATTCGCCGGGTGGCATCGTCACTGCCGGCATGGCGATCTATGACACCATGCAATTCATCAAGCCGGACATCAGCACGATCTGCGTCGGCCAGGCGGCGAGCATGGGTTCGTTGCTGCTTGCGGCTGGCACGCACGGCAAGCGTTACGCATTGCCAAACTCGCGGGTGATGATCCACCAGCCGCTGGGCGGATTCCAGGGTCAGGCGACTGACATCGAGATTCACGCACGCGAGATTCTGTCGCTGAAGGCCAAGCTCAACGAAATCCTCGCCAAGCACACTGGCCAGTCGGTCGAGACGATCGGTCGCGACACCGAGCGCGACAATTTCAAGAGTGCGGACGAGGCCAAGGCTTACGGTCTGATCGATCAGGTCATTGCGCGCCGTGCCGACGAGACGATCCAGTCGTCTTGAACAAGTCAGGTTGCAGGGTTGAGACCCGCGTCCCAAGTATCGAAACTCCTGCTCCGGATCACGGTGCGGGCTATGTTATTCTGCGGATGAATCTCCGTTCCGGAGCGCGAGACGCATGAGCGAAGACCGTACCAGTCGATCCAGCGATAGCGGCAAGATCCTCTACTGCTCTTTTTGTGGCAAGAGCCAGCATGAAGTCCGCAAGCTCATCGCGGGCCCGAGCGTATTCATCTGCGATGAATGCGTCGAATTGTGCAATGACATCATCCGCGAGGAGCTTGAGGAAAAAGCGCAAGCCGCCGGCAACCACCTGCCAAAACCGCGCGAAATCATGGATGTGCTCGACCAGTATGTGGTCGGCCAGCCGCGCGCGAAAAAAACCTTGTCGGTGGCGGTGTACAACCACTACAAGCGCATTGAAAGCCGCAGCAAGAACGACGATATCGAGCTGTCGAAGTCGAACATCCTGCTGGTCGGACCAACGGGCTCTGGCAAGACTTTGCTCGCCGAAACGCTGGCGCGCCTGCTCAATGTGCCATTCACGATCGCCGACGCAACGACGCTGACAGAGGCGGGCTACGTCGGCGAGGACGTCGAGAACATCATCCAGAAGCTGCTGCAAAAGTGCGATTACGATGTCGAAAAAGCGCAGACCGGCATCGTCTACATCGACGAGATCGACAAGATTTCGCGCAAGTCGGAAAATCCGTCGATCACCCGCGATGTATCGGGCGAAGGCGTGCAGCAGGCCTTGCTGAAACTGATTGAAGGTACGATCGCCTCGGTGCCGCCGCAGGGCGGCCGCAAGCATCCGCAGCAGGAATTCCTGCAGGTCGACACACGCA
>JBDSVN010000187.1:0-6513 GCA_039927175.1 Lysobacteraceae bacterium
AATTGTCACCCGGCCTATCGCTTAGTCTTTGTCCATAAACGGATACCGATATTCCGTCGGCGGCACGAAGGTTTCCTTGATCGTGCGCGGGCTGATCCAGCGCATCAGGTTGATCATCGAACCGGCCTTGTCGTTGGTGCCGGATGCGCGGCCGCCGCCGAATGGTTGTTGGCCGACCACCGCACCGGTCGGCTTGTCGTTGATGTAGAAATTTCCCGCCGCGTTGCGCAGGTGGTCGATGCCTTGCTGGATGGCGTAGCGATCCTGCGCGAAGATCGCGCCAGTGAGGGCGTACGCGCTGGTCTAGTCGACGATGTCGAGGGTTTCTTCCCACTTGTTCTCGTCGTACACGTGCAGCGTCAGCACCGGGCCGAACAACTCGTCGCACATGGTGCGGTATTTCGGATTGGTGGCAACGATGATGGTCGGGCGCACGAAATAACCTTCGGTATCGTCGCAGCCGCCGCCGACGAGAATACTGGCGTCGGCCGAGTTCTTCGCTTCCTCGATCGCAGTCGATTGCGTCTTGAAACTGTTCGCGTCGATCACCGCGCCCATGAAGTTCGAGAAGTCCGACACGTCACCCATCTTGATGCTTTCGACTTCGGCGACGAGCTTGTCCTTGATCAGCGGCCACAGATTGCTCGGTACATACACGCGGCTAGCAGCCGAACATTTCTGGCCCTGATACTCGAACGCACCGCGCACGATCGCGGTGGTCAGCGCGATCGGATCGGCACTGCGGTGAGCGATGATGAAATCCTTGCCGCCGGTCTCGCCAACCATGCGGGGATAGCTGATGTACTTGTCGAGGTTGTCGCCGACCGTGCGCCACATCTGGTGGAACACGCGCGTCGAACCGGTGAAGTGGAGTCCGGCGAAATGGCGACTCGCAAGCACCGGATCGCCCACCGCGCCACCGTTGCCGGTGACGAGGTTGATCACGCCATCTGGCAAGCCGGCTTCACGGAATAGCTTCATCAGGAAATGCGCGCTATACACGGCAGTGCTCGCCGGTTTCCAGACGACGCTGTTGCCACACAACGCCGGTGCGGTCGGCAGGTTGCCGGCGATCGCAGTGAAGTTGAACGGCGAGACCGCGAACACGAAGCCTTCCAACGGGCGATGTTCGAGCCGATTCCACACGCCTGCCGAACTGCGCGGCTGCTCGCGCAGCAGTTGTTCGTAGAAGGCGACGTTGAAACGCAGGAAATCGATCAGCTCGCAGGCGCTGTCGATTTCGGCCTGATGACAGGTTTTACTCTGACCCATCATCGTCGCCGCATTGAGGGTGTCGCGGTACGGGCCAGCGAGCAGATCAGCCGCTTTCAGGAACACTGCCGCGCGCGCTTCCCACGGCAGGTTCGCCCAGTCGCGCTGTGCCTTCACCGCCGCATCGATCGCCATCCCCACTTCCGTCGCGCCGCCCTGATGGAACTCGCCGAGCACATGACTGTGCCGATGCGGCATTACCGCGCGACCAATGTTTCCGGTACGGATTTCCTTGCCGCCGATCACCAGCGGAATATCGATCTTCTCCGCCGACATTCGCTCGAGCGCCGCCTTCAGGCTGGCGCGCTCCTTCGACTTGGGCGCGTAGTTGCGTACCGGCTCGTTGACGGGAACAGGGACCTTCGAGATGGCGAGGGACATGGGCGGCTCCGCGTAAAGACGCCCATTGTAAACCTCGGGTCGCTCGTGTCGGGCGTGGCGCTCAAATCGAATGCGTTGGCACCGATAGTTTCATTGCATCTCAGCGATGGCGCGCGGTCTTGATGTAGGCCTTCATCGCCGATTCGAAACTCGTCACTGTGTTGCGCATGTTCATGCTGTCGGATGAGCTCGGTTCCTTGCTGGAAGCGAGCAACGATGCGCGATCGGCAAGCTCCCTGGCGATGGTCACCAGATGCGCATCCGCTGCACGCTCCTGCAGCACGCGCAAACTCAGTTGCAAGTCCTTGAGAGCCGACTCGCGAAATTGCGCGGAGCCGCCGGTCATGAGGAACCCGGCGTCGCGCAAAATCATCTGCAACAGTTCGGCAAGCGTGGGTTCGTTCATGGGGTTGGGTTGTCCGGTTGGTTCAGCGAGCGCATGCCACGCATGCGTATTTCGTTTCAGGTCGTCATGCACCCATCAAAGTCGATTTCAGGATGCGGTGCTCGAACTCATGCGGATCAGCCAGCGGTAGAGCAGGGTGATCGAGGCCACGAAGGCGATGCCGCCGATCCAGACGGATGTGTTCGCGAAACCATCGCCAACAATCGCCAATGGCGCGCCGTTGCCGGAGAACGCCACGACTGCCGCAATCAGCACAGCCAGCAAGCTCTCGCCGACGATCATGCCCGATGCCAGCAACACGCCAAGTTGTTTTGTCGCCTCGGGTTTGGCATCGCGCCGTTCGGCACGCTTGTCGAACCATGCACCGATCAGCGCGCCAGCGACGACCATCAACGTGGTGGACGTCGGCAGATAGATGCCGAGGCCGACCGCAAGTGGCGCGAGGCGTGCGGCTTTGCAGGCCACGCCCATGATTTCGTCGAGCACGATCACGGCTACGCCGATCGCAGCGCCGATGCCGATCAGACCCCAGTCGATGCTGTTCTGGATCACACCTTGCGCCAATGCCGAGATCAATCCGGCTTGTGGTGCCGGTAGCGCTTTGTGCAGGTCGGCACCTGGCGTGCCGACGAAACCGTAGCTGTGATAGAGCAGGTTCAATACCGGTGGAATCACCAACGCGCCGGCAATCACGCCGATCACCAATGCCCATTGCTGCAGCGATGGCGTTGCATCCACGAGTTGTCCGGTCTTCAAATCCTGCAAGTTGTTGTTGGCAATCGATGCCACCGCGAACACGATCGCGGTGATGAACAACGCGAATGCCACGAGTGCCTTGCTGGCTTCGGCTGGCAACATCGCCTTGACGCCGAGGGTGAGCAATAGCGCAGCGACCACGACGACAAGAATGCCGATGCCAGACAACGGACTGTTCGACGAACCGATCAAGCCGGCCATGTAGCCGCACACGGTCGAGACCAGGAAACTCATCACAATCACGAACAGTACGCCACCGGTGGTGAGCAACCATGCCTGCGAACCAAGTCCGCTGGTCTGGGCGAAATGCCACAGCAGCCAACCCACCGGAACCAGACAGGCAAGAGTAATCAAGCCGACAGTGCGCATCGGCATGTCGTGTTCGGTGCGAGCGAGTGTGTGCGCCTGACCGGCGTTGCGGACTTTCGATGCAGCCATCGCACTGGTCAGGCCGCCAATCACGGGCTTGATGAGTTTGGCCAGCGTCCATACTGCGGCCACGCCGATGGTGCCGGCACCGACAAAGCGCACATAGGTGCTCCACGCGCCCTGCGCGACATCCGCGGCTGCGCCAGTGGCCGGATGCAGCATCGTGAAATAAGGAATCAAACCGCCCCAGCCAATCACCGCGCCGAGCAACATCGCCATGCCGGCCCACAATCCGACCAGATGGCCGACGGCGAACAACGCGAACGAGAGATTGAAGTCGTAACCGGTGGCGCTGCCCTTGTTGCCGATGTGGAAATACTGGGCGACATCGCTGGCAAAAACTTTCGTCTGCACCACGATATAGAAAATGGCCGACACGATCGTGCCGACCATGACCGCCTTGAGTCCAGCACCGCCGGATTCGACCGAGTCGGCCGCTTCGGCCGAATTGCTTGATCCGACCTTGAGCACTTCCGCGCAGGCGACACCTTCCGGATAGGGCAGATCGGAATCTGTCACCAGCGCGCGCCGCAACGGAATCGTGTACATCACCCCGAGTACGCCGCCGGTGGCGCAGATGCCAAACGACAACCAGAACGGAAATCCCGTCCACCAGCCGATCATCACCAGGCCGGGCAATACGAAGATGATCGACGACAAGGTGCCAGCTGCCGAGGCAACCGTTTGCACGATGTTGTTTTCCTGAATCGTCGCGTTCTTCATGCTGCGCAGGATCGCCATCGAAATGACCGCCGCCGGGATCGATGTCGAGAACGTGAGGCCGGCCTTGAGTCCGAAAAACACATTGGCCGCAGTGAACAGCACGGTGATGACGATGCCGATGAGCACGCCGCGGAGAGTGAACTCCTTGCGCAGTTCATCGCCGAACTTGGGGGCTGTTGTCGCTGCCGGAGGCGTCATGTGCGGTTTCCCTGTTTGGTGGATGGGCGCGCGGCCGCGCCATCAGGTTGCGAACATAGCAAATCGACCGCCGTAGCGCGCGACAGCACGGATGCAGCGTGCAAGAATCGGGTCGCCAAGCGTTCTCGGGAGACTGGCAATGAACCCTGCCGAAGAGATCAATCTGCGCGCCGAAGTCACCGTGTTGCGCGAATTGTTGAAATGCGTGATCGGCTTGTTGCCGGGTGACGAAGACGCGACCGAAGCGCTCGAAGCTGCAGTGAAGCGTGTCGTCGAACTATCTCCTCCACTCACCCAGGATCGCGTCGCCCTACAGCGCGCGGTGAACCTGATTGCACCGCTGGCGATCCATCGGCGACGCGACTGATCGCCTGATCTGAATTCAGGGCGCGAACTGCAGCCGCGCCAATTCTGCATAAAGACCGCCTTGTTCGACCAACTCCGCGTGCGTGCCTTCGGCAACGATGCGGCCCTGGTCGAGCACGACGATGCGATCGGCACGCAGAACGGTGGCGAGGCGATGCGCGATCACCAGCGTGGTGCGGCCTTGCATCAAGCGTTCGAGCGCCTGCTGGATGGCCCGTTCGCTTTGCGCATCGAGCGCGCTTGTGGCTTCGTCGAGCAGCAGGATCGGCGCATCTTTCAATACCGCACGCGCGATCGCGAGGCGCTGCTGTTGTCCGCCCGATAGACGCGTGCCTTTCTCGCCGAGGAAACTCTTGTAGCCCTCCGGCAATGCGCTGAGAAATTCGTGCGCTTCGGCGTTGCGCGCGGCGGCGATCACCTCGTCGTCGCTCGCATCGAGCCGGCCGTAACGGATATTCTCTGCCGCATCAGTGCCGAAGATCACCGGATCCTGCGGTACCAGCGCAATGCGTTCGCGCAGCCGCATCGGATCGAGATCGCGCAGGTTGATCCCGTCCACGCGAATGGTGCCCGAGTCCGGGTCGTGGAAACGCAGCAATAACTGCAGCACCGTACTCTTGCCGGCACCCGATGGACCGACCAGTGCAATGGTTTCGCCGGGCCGCACGATCAGCGAAAAATCATCGAGTGCGACGGTATCGGGTCGCGCCGGATAATGGAAGCGCACATGCTCGAAGGAAATTGCACCGATCGGATGCGCGGCGTCGCTCGCCGTTGGCAATGAGCGCGGTTGTGCTGGCGCTGCGATGTGCGTCGATTCGGCCAGCAATTCATTGATCCGTGCCATGCCGCCGCCGGCACGTTGCACTTCGGCCCAGACTTCACTGAGTGAACCAACCGAACCCGCGCCGAACACGGCGTAGAACACGAATTGGGTGAGCGTGCCGGCGCTCATCGCGCCATCGATCACGTCGTGCGCGCCGATCCACAGCACGCCGACGATCGCGCCGAACACCAGCACGATCACCGATGCGGTCAGGATTGCTTGCGTTCGTACGCGCCAGCGCGCGGCACGATAGGCATTTTCGACTGCGCCAGCGAAGCGCTCGCTCTCGTGCGCTTCGCGCGCGTAACTCTGTACGGTGTGCATTGCATTCAATGTTTCGCCGGCGCGTGCGTTGGCATCGGCGATGCGATCCTGGCTGTTGCGCGACATCCCGCGCACGCGCCGCCCGAACAGGACAATCGGCAGGATCACCAGCGGAATGCCGACTGCAGCGAGTCCGGCCAGACGCGGACTGGTCACCGTCAGCATGATGGCTGCGCCGAACACCGTGATCACGCTGCGCAGCGCGATCGACATGCTTGATGCAACCACGGTGCGCAGCAATTCGGTATCGGCCGACAACCGCGAGGTGAGCTCGCCGGTGCGGGTGCGCTCGAAGAACGCCATGTCCAGCCGCATCAGGTGCGAATACAGGTCGCGACGCAGGTCGGCGATCACGCGTTCACCGAGCAGGCTCACGCAATAGAAGCGGGCGGCGGTCGCGAAAGCAAGCAACAGCGCGACGGCAAGCAGCAACAGGAACCAGCGATTGATCGAGCCCGCATGCGCATGGCTGAAACCGTTGTCGATCATGAAGCGCACCGCGACTGGCAAGGTCAGCGTCGATGCCGACGACAACGCGAGGAACCCGAGCCAGCCCGCGATCAATTTCGGATAACGCCGCAGGTAAGGCAGCAAGGTGCGCAGCGGGCGCAGATTGACCCTGGCAGTTTTGGTTGCGGCCGATGGCGTTGCAGTTGCGGTTTCGGTCATGGGTTGCGGTTTACTCGGTGGAATCGATCATGCGCGCCTGACCACGAGTGGCGTCGCGCAAGGCATTATGCAAGCTCGCCACGCGATCGCGCGGCAATGTGATGGCGAATTGCAGGCCATCGTCCGTGAATGTTTCGGACTGTTTGCTCGCTTCGTAGTGCGC
>JBDSVN010000188.1:0-3595 GCA_039927175.1 Lysobacteraceae bacterium
GTGCGGACCGCGGTTGAGCGCATTCATCGTCATGACAGTGCCGATGATGCCGATCGCAAGGCCCAGCACAATCAAGAGCGCATATCGCATACAACCTCCATTGGATGATTGATATCAGGAATCGCAACACGCGCACGATATCATGCGGTCTGGCTTGGTCGGGATGCGCTTGGCGAATGGACAGTAGGCAGAAAATCTATCGCGAACGCTTCGCCGGCATCGATCGGCTGTACGGGAGCGGCGCTGCGCTTCGGCTGGCCGAACGCCATGTCGCCGTCGTCGGCCTTGGCGGTGTCGGCTCGTGGGTCGTCGAGGCGCTGGCGCGCAGCGGGGTCGGGCGGCTGACGTTGATCGATGCAGATGACCTGTGCTTGTCCAATACCAGTCGCCAGTTGCATGCACTCGAAGGCCAGTTCGGACGCAACAAGGCGGTGGTACTGGCAGAGCGCGTGCTGGCGATCAATCCGTCGATCGACGTGGAAGCCGTGCAGGATTTTGTGGTCGCGGCGAATCTTGAAGCAATCCTTGCGCGTGGTTTCGACCTCGTGATCGACGCCTGCGACAGCATGCGCAGCAAGATCGATTTGATTGCTGCCTGCAAGCGTCGCAAACTGCCTTTGCTCGTGGTTGGTTCGGCAGGTGGTCGCACCGATCCGACCATGGTGCGTGTGCGCGACCTCAGCCGCACCGAACACGACGCGCTGCTCGCGTTGATCCGCAAGAAACTGCGCGCCGAACATCGCTTTCCACGCAATCCGGATCGCTATTTCGGTATTCCCGCGATCTATTCGCTGGAGAATGTGAAATATCCGCAAGCAGACGGCAGCGTCTGCGGCCAGCGCCCGAACCTTCCGCCCGACGCCGCGATGAAACTCGACTGTGGTGGCGGCCTTGGATCGGCGACGCACGTCACTGGCGCATTCGCATTCGCTGCAGTGGCACGGGCGATGGAGTTGTTGTTGAAGAATGCGACGAAGTAATTAGTCACGCCATTCGCATCAACCAGAATCCGGAATTGCAAACAGGCGTGCGGCATTGCGACTGGTCGCAGTAGCCAATGCATCAGGCGAAATCTCGCGTAGCTCTGCAATGCAATCGCACACGGCGGTCAAGCGCGCTGGTTCGTTGCGCTCACCGCGATGCGTTGAATCAGGTTGATCCGGCGCATCTGTTTCCAACAGCAGGAATTCGATCGGCATCGTTGCCACGATCCGCCGTAGCCGTTGCGCGCGGTCGTAGGTCACCGGGCCGCCGATGCCGAGGCAGAAACCGAGTTTCCATAACTGTTCAGCCTGCTGTTCGCTGCCGGAGAAGCTGTGCACCACGCCACGCAATCCGCCAATGCGCCTTAGCGCAGCGATCACTGCATCAACCGCCTTGCGCGCATGCACGATCACTGGCAGGTCGAAGTCGCGCGCGATCTTCAGCTGTTCCTCGAAGAAGAATTGTTGTCGTTGCGAATCAAGTCCTTCGACATGGAAATCCAGTCCGCATTCGCCGACTGCAACCGCGCGCTCGGTCGTGAGCAGCGCACGCAATGCATCGATGTGTTCGTCGCGATGCTCCGCCAGGAACATCGGATGCAGTCCGTAAGCTGGATGCAGGCCTTCGTGGCTTGCGCAGATGTCGCGCAGCTTTAACCAGCCACAGGTCGCGACTGCAGGAATGATTTGCGCCATCACGCCGGCAGCGCGTGCGCGCTGGATCACTGCGTCACGGTCGTGATCGAACTCTGGCGAATCGAGATGGCAGTGGCTGTCGATCAGCATGCGCGTGGCATCGTCATGGGTTCGGATCGCGGCGCTTGCGCCAACTCGCGAACAGCAGGGTCATCAGCCCAAGCATGATTTCGTCGATGAACGGAACTGGGTCCGGCACGACGATGTCGATCCCGAATAGCACCAAGGTAATCAAAAACAAGGTCGGGAAGCGCAACCGGCTTGCATACACGAGGGCAGCTCGCTTGATCGGATTGTGCATGGCGATTCCTCTACAGACCAGGCACTCATTTTTGAGTGCCATCCGATTTCTCTCCCTTGCGTCAGCGGGGGAGGGCAAGGGTGGGGGGTGATCCGGCAATTGAATCAGAATCCGTTCCGGATCAATGGTGTGATCGATCATCACCGTAACATGCCTATCTTCAGTTCCCGTGGGGGAAAGGGGCTTGCGGGGTTACGGCGCCGCAGGCCGCCGGGTAGAATGTGCAGTTCCCATCACCGCACCATTCGGCTCCGATCCCATGCCCCTGAATCCGCTCGATCTGTACGACATCCGTTCCCTGCTCAGCGAAGAAGAGTGCGCGGTGCAGGATGCCGTGGCCCGCTTCACTGACGAACGCGTGCTGCCGATCATCGGCGATGCCTTCGACCAGGGCCGCTTTCCGAAAGAACTGGTTCCGGAAATCGCCGAACTCGGCCTGCTTGGTTCGTCGCTGCCGGAACAATACGGTGGCCACGGGCTGAATGCGGTCTGCTACGGCCTGATCTGCCAGGAACTCGAGCGCGGCGATTCGGGCATCCGCAGCTTCGTCAGCGTGCAGTCGTCATTGTGCATGTACCCGATCTACGCCTACGGCAGCGAAGAGCAGCGCCTGCGCTGGCTGCCGGGCATGGCCGCCGGCAAGACCATCGGCTGCTTCGGCCTGACCGAACCGCATGGCGGCTCCGATCCGGCCAACATGAAGACGCATGCGAAACGTGACGGCGATGACTGGATCATCAACGGCGCCAAGATGTGGATCACCAACGGCAACCTCGCCGATGTCGCGATCGTCTGGGCTCAAACGGACGACGGCATCCAGGGCTTCCTCGTCGAGAAGGGAATGAAAGGCTTCACTGCGCAGGAAGTGCACAAGAAGATGAGCCTGCGTGCATCGGTCACCTCGGCGCTGTTCTTCGACGGCGTGCGCGTGCCGGAAGCCAATCGCCTGCCGAACGTGAAAGGGCTGAAGGGTCCGCTCGGCTGCCTCACGCAGGCGCGCTACGGCATCACCTGGGGCCCGATTGGTGCGGCGCAGGCTTGTTTGCAGGAAGCGTTGAAGTACGGTGCCGAGCGCGTGCTGTTCAATCGTCCGATCACGTCGAATCAGGCCGTGCAGCTCAAGCTTGCCGACATGGCGCGCCGCATCACCATGGCGCAGTTGCTCTCCTTGCAACTCGGACGTCTGAAGGACGCCGGCAAGATGCAGCCAACCCAGGTGTCGCTGGCAAAGTGGAACAACGTACGCATGGCCATCGACATCGCCCGCGAGGCGCGCGACATCCTCGGCGGCGCCGGCATCACCACCGAACATTGCCCGATCCGCCACGCGCTGAACTTGGAATCGGTGATCACCTATGAAGGCACGGAAACCGTGCACCAGCTGGTGGTGGGCCGCGAGCTGACGGGTATCAATGCGTTCTGATGCGATGCCGGCTGAAACTGATGAGTGTCCCCGACGTCCTGATCGAAACCGAACGCCTGATCCTGCGGCTTCCGCAGCGCGAGGATTTCGATGCGTATGCCGAGACGTACGCGGACGCGGAAACGACTCGCCATCTCGGCGGCGCGCTTTCACGGGCTGCGGCCTGGCGCAAGTTCCTGCAAGGGCCGGGTG
>JBDSVN010000189.1:0-9709 GCA_039927175.1 Lysobacteraceae bacterium
CATCATCCTGATGCTTCGCGAGACTGTGTGCTTACCGCTGAGTCCGAAGATACGAGCGCAACGATGAACTCGTTGTTATTCGATTGCGATGATCGCGCTGTTTGACTGCCGTTATGCAGCAGCAGGGTTGAACAGCAGACCGTCAGATTTCCGTTGTGCAAGCCCGGCGGCGGCCCGGAAAGTGAACGTTCAGGCTTCGACCCTGAGCTGCCTGTCGGCCATGTCCGCTTCCGGGTGATCCGACTTCCCGAGCCTGCTTCGAGCGCAAAGCATCGCGTCGCGCCTGGAAGGCTGCCAGCTTGGCGCAGAGGCTATCAATCCCATCGACGCCTAATTGGAATCTCAAGGCGTGGCTCAGTTCATTGAACACCGCGATGTCACCTTAACCATCAGCCAACGTATTCAGGAAGCTGCACTCTGAGCTAGCACGCCAAGCCCCAAGATGGTTCCTCAATTCCAACTGAGGCCACCCCGATGTCAGCGACCTCAACTCTGCAACGCGCGATCGTGCTGAACTCCAGGCCGATCGGTGCGCCCACTGCCGACAACTTCGGCCTTCGCGAGAACCCGTTACCTACACCGGCCGAAGGTGAGGTGTTGTTACGCACCCTCTATCTCTCACTCGATCCCTACATGCGCGGGCGCATGAGCGACGTCAAGTCGTACGCTCAGCCGGTGGCCATCGGCGAGGTAATGGTCGGTGGCACCGTGTCGCGGGTGCAGGTCTCGAACCATCCGGGTTTCAAGGAAGGCGATCTGGTGCTCGGTTTCAGCGGCTGGCAGGACCATGCGCTGTCCGACGGCACAGGGCTGAGCAAGCTTGACCCGCAAATGAAAACCCCATCACTGGCCTTGGGCGTGTTGGGCATGCCGGGCTTCACCGCCTACATGGGTCTGCTTGAAATCGGCCAACCCACGGCTGGTGAAACCGTGGTTGTGGCGGCGGCCAGCGGCGCGGTCGGCTCAGTGGTGGGCCAGATTGCCAAGCTCAAGGGTTGCCGCAGCGTCGGCGTCGCCGGAGGTCCCGAAAAATGTCGCTATGTGGTCGAGCAGCTGGGCTTTGATGCCTGCATTGATCACCACGGAGCGAACTTCGCTGCCGAGCTGGCGGCAGCCTGCCCGCAGGGTATCGACGTGTATTTCGAGAGCGTCGGCGGTGCCGTTTTCGATGCGGTATTGCCGCTGCTGAACACGTGTGCCCGCGTGCCGGTATGTGGACTCATCGCCAACTACAACGACATCGCATTGCCGGCTGGCCCGGATCGGTTGGGTTTGCTCGAACGCACGATATTGACCCAACGCATCCGCATGCAGGGCTTCATCATTTTCGATGACTTCGGCTCACGGTATGGCGAATTCCTGCAGCAGATGACGCCATGGGTGCAGGCGGGGAAGATGAAGTTCCGCGAAGACATCGTCGATGGTCTCGAGCACGCGCCTCAGGCTTTCATCGGCATGCTCAATGGCAGCAATTTCGGCAAGCTAGTGGTGCGGGTCGCCAGCGAATGACGTATGACCAACAAGTTCTCAGATCACCACGCCCATTCACTTCTCAAGGAAGACAACGCATGAAAATCCTGATGGTTCTGACCTCGCACGACCAACTCGGCGACACCGGCAAGAAGACCGGTTTCTGGCTGGAAGAATTCGCTGCGCCGTACTACGTGTTCAAGGACGCCGGCGCAGACATTACCCTTGCTACGCCGCGTGGCGGGCAACCACCGCTTGATCCGAAGAGCGACGACCCGACTGCACAGACTGATGCGACGCGTCGATTCAAGGATGACAAAGCGGCGCAAGCCGTGCTCGCCAGCACGCACAAGCTGGAGGATGTCGCCGCCACCGATTTCGATGCAGTGTTCTATCCAGGCGGTCACGGCCCTCTGTGGGATCTAGCCGAGGATGCGAATTCGATCGCGTTGATCGAGGCCATGCTGGCAGCGGGAAAGCCGGTCGTCGCGGTATGCCACGCGCCGGGTGTGCTGCGTCATCCAAAGTTGGCCAATGGGCAATCCGTGGTGAAGGACAAGTCGGTCACCGGTTTCACCAATACCGAGGAAGCGGCCGTCGGCCTGACCGAAGTGGTGCCGTTCCTGGTAGAGGACATGCTGAAGCAGAATGGCGGCAGTTACAGCAAGGCCGGCGACTGGCAGCCTTACGTCGTCACCGACGGATTGTTGATCACCGGGCAGAATCCTGCCTCGTCAGAACCTGCCGCACAGTCACTACTGAAAATGCTGGGGTAATCGATCATAGCCGGCGACTTGGCGAACTGCCGCTCTTGACCGGTAGGCGCCTAGGTCGCTTACCGACCCCTACGAGTCGGTGGCGAGCGTCTGCTTACAGGAATCCTGATCGGCTCGCCGACAAGTCTCACGAACATTTCGCACGGGACGGCGCACGTGCTCTGAGTGATACGGCTTTGCACGCCGAGCCGATTTTCACATCGACTCAGACCTGCGTTCGATTCCATGAGGACGTTGCTTGCAAGGAGAACAGTGCACGGGTCTGGCTGGAATATGCAGCAGCCGATTACCTCCAGACGAGACTTGCTTCATCAAACTATCTTCCAGAAAACCAGCATTGCTTCAATCATCCCTGCGGGCAGCGATTCGGATCGAAATCACTGGTCGGCCTTGGCGATCGCATCGGCTTTGCTCATGGCGCGATGCAGGATTGTCCAGACGATGAAGGCCCAGGGAAACAGCAGGGCGGCTCCGCCGATCAGGACGAACAGCGTGATGCTGTAATTGGCCCTTGGCATGAGGAGGTAGACCATGGCCACAGCCGCCGTCCATGCTAGGCATGCGACGCACGCGATGAAGAGATCGAACTTGACGACACCACGCATCATGTTGCTCCTGATCGTTGCCGATTCACCGGTGGATGCTGATTTTTTCAGATCGCCAGCGAAGTTAATGACCGTGACAGCCGTCCACGCAAATCGCAAGCAAAAGTTGCCATGGAAAATACACCCAAGCGATGCCTGGTCCAAACAGCGCCGGCGAAAGCGATATCGCACGCACAAGTCCGCGCAATAAACCGTTTGGGCCGGCGAGTAGCTCACTGTTTGGCGCGCTACAGATGCGCCAGCCGCCCGCCGATGGGATTCTCTGGCGGTAGAGTGATCCCGGCCTATAGAAATGATGGGAACCGCAACCCAGCGCGAAGGTCCGAGTTAGACGCCGATGGGTGGGAGCTGCCTCTGGCTTCGCTGAATCGACTCACTACAGCATGAGGTATCCATTTCCGTAGATAACTTGAGTCGTGGTGATGGTCGCAATCCGACCCAGGCTGTGTGAAAACTCCGAGCGTGTTCGACGTACGTAGATTTCGTCCGGATCTATGACTAATTGATCGCTGAGATTCGCCTAAGCGGCCCATTTTTGATCACTTTTTAACCAGCAAATTCGCGGCAGTGCGTTTTCACACAGCCTGGACCCATACTGGACATCTGAGAACGGCCGCTTTGCGGCAGGTCAATTCACGCGGATGCGGCCAAATGTGCGGCACATGGGGCACTGCCAAATGGGCAGCTTCGACCGGCCCAGCGAAGCTGCCGTGATCGGCGCTCTCCAGACATTTACGAAACAGGACGCGCTCACGCCGGATGTTGATTCCGACCGAAAATTGAACTTCGGTGCCACGAAGACGTATTCATGTTGAGCCGCAGGAGGGTTCGGCACACCGCCCGCCAAAGGCGCGTAACGTCGCCCTTGGCGGGATCCGTAGTGCAAAAGCTGTTGTACCTGATGGCGGCGCGGCACAGGATCGGTGATGAGCGGCCGTTGTTTCTCGCCATCACTTGATGCGCGTGCCTTGTCCGATATTGACCTCGCGCTGAATCACGTGACAGCAACAATGCCCCTTGAGGCACCAACCACAACCCTTGAAGAGCTGTGGTTCGACGAGTTGGATCGGCAGCGTTCGCCAGCGAACAGACTGATGTGTTTGATTAAAGGAGACTCGCCGACTTGATGTACCCGTTTGGCGTTGACATTCGAGCGAGCCCGTCAAAACGCGTCAAATTCTTCCACTTAAGGAGCCCATCATGTCAGCTGCAAACACCATTGCAAGCAACGCGCACAAAGAAGCCGCCGCGGAACATAAAGCGTGTGCTGAACACCATACCAAGGCCGCATCGTGCCACGATAATCACATGGCTGACGATGCCAAGGCCCACGCCAAAAACGCGATGTCTTGCTGCGACACGGCGAGCGAAAAATCGGCTACCGCTTGTGGATGTTCCGCTAAATAAGAACAAGGGCCAAGTTCATCATGCGGCAAGGAATAAGGTGTAACCGATGAACCTATCCCTGTCGGCGCCGGCTTGGAATTAAATCTCTTCGGGTCATTGGTCCTGGCGCAGCTTTGATTCCAACTGCTTTGTAGCCGTGATGTCGACAAAGGTAACCACGGCGCCGTCGATCACGTTGTCCAGCCTTCGGTAAGGCATGATCCGCACCGAGAACCAGCGCTGGTCGCTGGTCTGGATCTGCTTCTCGGAATACACCAGCGTGCGTAGCGTCTCGGCTGCGTCGTCGTTGAGCGTCGGATATTGCAAGCTGGTGGTCAGGTCGCTCAGCGGTCGGCCCACGTCGCTTTCACGCAGGTTGATGATCTTTGCTGCGCGGTCGGTATAACGCCGTACGTTCAAGTTCTGGTCGAGAAACAAGATCGCGATCTCGATGCTGTTAAGCAGGTTCTTCAGGTCACTCTGGGCCAGCGCAAGGTCATCGAGCTTGGACTGCATCTCGGCGTTCACGGTCTGCAGTTCCTCGTTCATCGACTGCATCTCTTCCTTCGATGTCGTCAGCTCCTCGTTGGTCGACTGCAACTCCTCGTTGGTGGATTGCAGTTCCTCGTTGGCCGACTGCAGTTCTTCCTTCGATGCGCGGGTATCTTCGCGCAAGGCCTGAATTTTATCGCGGCAGCTCTGCATTTCGGCAGCATGGGTGGCCTCCATCGCGACGGCGGCTTGCCGACGGCCGCGCTTGGGCGGTGCTGCCACGTTGCGAAACACGATCATCACCATGCCGCGCAGGGCTGCGGGTTCGTGCAGGGCTTGGACAGTGATCTCGACCGCCTGCGTGCCGCCCTGTACTGGCACTTGCAGTCCGCGCAGATGGACCGGCTTGTCCAACGCGGCGGCCTGGCTGAGCGCCTCGGCCACCGGTGCGCGCAAGCTGTCGCGCACCATCGCATGGAAGTTCCAGTTGGCTTTACCGGCCGCCGGTTCCAGATAGTTGCCGGTGTGTCCGCTGATGTAGACGATGTCGCCAGCGCTATTGACGACCACCGCCGGCGGCGCGTGCACCTGCAACAGCACGTGGTCGGCGGCGCTCTGCAGCGAATCGTCGCTCTTGGACGCATTGTTGGCAGTCGGCACGGCTGGCTCCTGGTTCAACTTGCTGGTTCGAGTCAATGGCGGAAACGACTTCGCGAGGAAGTCCGGACGACCTGTGCCAACGTGGTTCAGGCGCAGGTGCAGGCGCAGCTTGGAGTCGATGGGCGCGAACAGTTGGTTGAACGGCCCCACCGTCTCGGAGCTGCCGAGCAAAAGGATGCCGCCCGCGCCGAGACTGTAGTGGAACAACGGCAGTATCCGCCGCTGCAGGGTGACATCGAAGTAGATCAGCACATTGCGGCAGCACAGGATGTCGAGCTTGGTGAAGGGCGGGTCGAGTAGCACGTCGTGTTGCGCGAACAAGACCGTGTCGCGAATGGCCTTGTTGATGGTCACTGCATTGCCGTGCCGGGTGAAGAACCGCGTCAGTCTTTCCTCCGACACATCCGCATCGATCGCGGCCGGGTAGCGGCCCAAGCGGGCCTTGGCGATCGCATCAGGGCTCAGATCGGAGGCGAATATCTGCAAGCTGCAATCGCGGTGCTCGGGCAGTCGCTGCACGGCCTCGGTGAAAACCATGGCCAGTGAGTAGGCCTCTTCGCCCGTAGAGCATCCGACCACCCAGGCGCGGAACTTTTTCCGCCCGTTCGCGCGTGCCAGCAGTTCTGGCAGGGCGACATCGAGCAAATGTTGCCATACGGCGGGGTCGCGGAAGAAGGACGTCACACCGATCAGCAGTTCCTTGAATAGCAGATCGACCTCTTGACGATTCTTCTGCAGAAAGCGTGCGTAGTCCACCGCCGTGGCGTGGCCGTGAATGGCCATGCGGCGCTCGATGCGACGTTGCAGGGTGCTGCGCTTGTAGAGCGAAAAGTCGTGCCGGGTCGTTTGCTGCAACACGCTCAGGATGCTGTGAAATGCCTGGTTCGGCGACTGGCTCAGTGCCTGGGGGCTGCCTTCAGGCGCAGCATCGGGCATCAGCGGGGTGGCATCGCGTGTGACGCACGCCAGGATGCGCGCTGGCATGTCCGCCGGCACCGCCACGATGTCGGCGACGCCTGCGGCGATCGCGCTGCGCGGCATCGGATCGAACTGCGCCGACGCAGGCTCCTGCACGACGGTCAGGCCGCCCACCGCCTTGATCGCCTGCAGGCCCAGCGTGCCGTCGGAGCCCATGCCCGACAACACGACACCGACGGCTGCTGAACCCTGGTCGCGGGCCAGCGAAGAAAACAACACGTTGATCGGAAGCCGCATGCCACGCGGCTCGATGGGCTTGGCCACGTGGAGCACGCCGCGGACGACGCTGAGCTCGGCATTCGGTGGGATGACGTACACGCAGTCGGCCTCGACACGCATGTCAGGGATCACCTCACGGACGGCCAGGCTCGTCACCCGTTGCAACAGCTCGGCTAGCAGAGCCGGTTGGGTTGGATCCAGATGTTGCACCACCACGTAAGCCATGCCGGACTTTGGCGGCACTTTGGCCAGCAATTCCTCCAGCGCCGAAAGACCGCCGGCCGAAGCGCCGATGCCCACGATACGCACAGAGGCCGGGGGCTTGAGCGGAGCGTCAGGAGGGGCCGGCGACTGCCTCATGAAGCGTGTGCCTCTCCGCTGCGCGGCCGTGATTTTTTACGAAGCCCGCAGACTTCGAGACGCGAACTCATTTTCCCGAAGTCAGTTCGGAGGGCATGAAAGCCATCAGGACAGGTCGTCCGTCGTGTGCTGCGCTAACCGTCAATTGCACGCTGCTGCCACCGGCTTTTGACTGCGCGGTGCAGCTTTCGCGTTCACTGCCGTTGCGCAAGCAATCGAGTGCATGGGCCACCTGATTTCGGCTCTCGGGCGCAAGCAATTCTTCGATCCGGCAGCCAGCCCACACGTCACGTGGTACCGCAAGCCATGCAGCGCCAATGCGATTGGCTTCGACGACCCGGCCGTGCGCGTCCAACGTCAGGTAACCGAACGGCGCCAGGTCGAATAAATGGACGTGGTTCTCCAGTTCCTCGGCAAGCTGGAGGCGATCCAGATCGGCCTGCTCATGCTGAAGGTCGAGCTCCACTTGGTGTACCTGCAATTCATGCAGCAGCTTCTGCGCATCGCTTGCAGTAGCTGGCGAACTGGCCAGTGTGTACAGATGCGCCAGCGCCTGCGCGCCGGTGGGCCATCCGCGCGTACGCGGTGCGGTTCCTTTGCTCAGCCGTTCCTCGGCATCCACGCGCAACTGCGCTGGTACGCGGGTGTCTTTGCCGGGGATTTGCATGCGATTTCTTCCGAAGGTGTCAGCCTTGCACCCATAGTACGCCAGCACGATTCGAGGAGGTGTCCGCTTCAGCAGCGTCGTGTCGCATTACGTAGCGGCTTGCCACCGACCTAACAGAGCGTTGAGAAACACCCTGCTGCTATGCTTCAAAGGACTCGGAACTCCGCAACCGATTCCTCAAGAGTGACTCATCGGCTGGATCACATGGACGCATGCATGCCCGCCGTTGCTGACCTCCGACACAATCATCTGCTTGCAGCGCTGGGCGAGGCCGTTTGGGAGCGCTGGCTACCGCATATGGAACACATGGACATGCCGCTCGGCAGCGTCCTCTACGAGCCAGGCGCCACCTTGGCTCACGTGTACTTTCCCACCACGTCGATTATTTCCTTGCTGTATGTCACCGAAAACGGTGCATCGGCGGAGATCGCGATGGTCGGATACGAAGGCGTCGTCGGCATTTCGCTGTTCATGGGTGGCGGCTCGACATCGAGCCGCGCCGTGGTGCAAAGCGCCGGACAGGGCTACCGCCTGAAGGCGCACGCGATGAAACTGGAATTCGATCGCGCCGGTCCGGTGATGCACCTGTTGCTGCGCTATACGCAGGCGTTGATTACCCAGATGTCGCAGACGGCGGTATGCAATCGTCTCCATTCACTGGATCAACAGTTGTGCCGCTGGTTGCTGATGAGTCTGAATCGATTGCCATCCAATGAATTAGTGATGACACAGTCACTCATCGCCGACCTGTTGGGTGTGCGCCGCGAAGGCGTCACCGAGGCGGCCGGCCGCCTGCAACAGCAAGGACTGATCCGCTACAACCGTGGCCATATCACCGTGCTCGATCGCGTCGGGCTCGAAAAGCGCAGCTGCGAGTGCTATACCGTGGTCAAGCGCGAATACGATCGCCTGTTGCCGGCAGGGATGGCGACCTGAGCGGCGTCTCGGATCGACTGTGCCTGCAAATCGAGGTCGATACTTGCGCGCCGAGGCTTCGGCCGTGAAAAAAGATCGACATGTGTACGGTGTCGTACAGACAGTGAATTTAGCCTGCCTTAAGCTTTCGTCAATGGATTGAAAACTGTGCCGCAAGGAGGTGGCCACGCATGGATTTTGCGATTGGCCGCAGGGACGCGGCCGCCGCGCGCACGATGAGCGCGCCACGTTGGCAGGGGCCACGTCATGGAAACGCCATGGATTTTCAGCTCGACGTTCTTGCCCTGCGTGGGCGAGCCCATCGAGTTTCTGCTTGAGGAACGCGAGCAGCCGATGCATGGAACGTTTGCCAACGGTGCCTTCCATTCGCGCTGGGCCGACTATGACAGCAGCCGCGTGGGCTCGTGGCGGGCCTTGCAGGACGCTCCATCGGGGTCCCCGACCGCAGCGCCAGCACCCACATGCGGCATGATGCGCGGTGTCGTCAAGTTAGATCTGGTCATCGCGTGCGTTGTATGCCTCGCCTTGACGGCGGCGGTCTTGATCTACTTCCTCATCTCAAGGGCCAACTTCAGCGGCGCGCTGTTCGCCTTGATCGTCGGAGCCAACCTGCTGTTTCCATGCGCCTTCCTCGTCTGGACAAGCCTGCATGGCGGGATGAGTAAATCCCACGCGATCGCCATTTTCGACTCGTGAAGTTATTGGCCCGCGATGACCCTCGCGCAGTTAAACGGGATTGGCGAAACGACTCCAACCGCGCAAGACTTCGCCAAAATCCAGTAGCGCCAACTCTGTGCCCTTGCGTACAGACCCCGTTGACAAAAATGGTCAACATCGTGCGTTTACAGGTGCGAGAGAGATTTTTTCCATGCAACCCCAGCCAGCTGATGCGCTTGCCAAGGTGCTGCACCAAAACGAAAACGCGAAGGATTTGGTGCAGGAATGCGCTACTGAGCTTTCATCGGTGAACACCGAAATCAAACAAGAGCTCAAAATGTCCGATCCGTTACCTGGCGTCGTAAGCGCCCTGGAAAAAAGCGGGGCTATAGTAGTCAAATTACAGGATGTCTCCGAGAAACTGGCACTTGTGAATGAGTCGTTTGAGATTCAGGTCAGGGATCGCATCCTGCTTGAATACCAGTTCGCTGCGGCTGTTGAAC
>JBDSVN010000190.1:0-4183 GCA_039927175.1 Lysobacteraceae bacterium
GGACAGTCATTCTTCTAGGCGCAGCGTCACCGCTGAACTCAAGCAGCCTACCCGGACCCGACGCGGGCCGCGTCATGCACCCTCTCGCAGGGGCGGTGCCATTCGCTGTGTGGCACGAAGCGACGCAGATCGGTTGTCTTGGAAGAAGTGGGGGAGCCGGCCGGTAAGCCCATCTGTCGTGGACAGTCATTCCTTCAGGCGCAGCGTCACCGCTGAACTCAAGCAACTTGAGTGGACGCGGGCCGCGTCATGCCCCTCTCTCCCGCAGGGGCGGTGCCATTCGCTGTCTGGCACGAAGCGACGCAGATCGGTTGTCTTGGAGGAAGTGGCGGAGCCGGCCGGTAAGCCGGGTTCTGTCGTGGACAGTCATTCTTCTAGGCGCAGCGTCACCGCTGAACTCAAGCAGCCTACCCGGACCCGACGCGGGCCGCGTCATGAGGTCCCTATTTGGCCTTGCTCCCGGTGGGGTTTGCCGTGCCGGCCTGTTACCAGGCTCGCGGTGCGCTCTTACCGCACCATTTCACCCTTGCCGTCCTGCTTGCGCAGTCTTGGGCGGTATCTTTCTGTTGCACTTTCCGTCGGCTCGCGCCGCCCAGGCGTTACCTGGCACCGTACCCTGTGGAGCCCGGACTTTCCTCGGCATTCTTTCGAATGACGCGACTGTCTGGCCGACTCCGCCGTGTGCATTGTCGCACAGGCATTTGATCAATCCGCTTCGCCACCATAAAGCATCTTGCGCGACGCACCGGTCAGTTCAGCAGCGACACGTGCCGCCTGCGAAGGAGCGAGGTGCTCGCAAAGTTTCGCGTACACGCGACGACCTTCGATCAAGCGCGCATCCACGTCATCGCCGACGCCGGCGACGATCACCACGAACTCGCCCTTGCGCTGGTCGGCATCAGCGAGAACGCGCGCATGCAAGCTCGCGAGATCGCCATCGAGAACGGTTTCGAACAGTTTTGTCAGTTCGCGCGCGAGCACCGCCGCACGCGCATCGCCGAATGCAACACAGGCGTCGGCGAGCATTTCCTCGATGCGATGCGAGGATTCGTAGAACACCAGCGTGCGCGGCTCGGATGCGAGCAACGCCATCCGCGCACGACGAGCGGATGATTTCGCTGGCAAAAAGCCTTCGAATACAAATCTGTCGCTCGCAAGGCCTGCAACGGACAACGCCGCGATCGCCGCACAAGCGCCCGGCAATGGGCTGACCTTGATGCCAGCTTCACGCGCCGCGCGCACCAGACGATAACCGGGATCGCTGACCAGTGGCGTGCCTGCATCGGATATCAGCGCAAGGCATTCACCAGCCAACATCCGCGTCACGAGTTTCGACGCAAGTTCCGATTCGTTGTGTTCGTGCAGGGCGATTAGCGGGCGCTCGATGCGATGGTGCGCCAGCAGCGGGCGGCTATGACGGGTGTCTTCGGCGCAGATCGCATCCACGCTGCGCAAGGTCTCGATCGCACGCTGCGAAAGGTCGGCCAGGTTGCCGATTGGAGTCGCCACCACGTACAGGATTCCCGCTGCCATGCATCCTCCACCGGCAGGACGGCCCTGCGGGTATCATCTTAGCGCCCCATTCGTCGCATCGGCCCCAGCATGAAACGCATTCTCTCGCAGTTGTTGATTCCATTCCTGATCGGATGCTTCCTCGCCGGCTGTGCGGGCATGGGTGGCGTGACCGAGATCCCCCCGGAAGTCAGGGCCGCCGACCAGATGCTTGCAGGCGGGCATGCGCGCGAAGCAGCGCAGTCGTACGCAGCGCAGGCCGCGGACGCACGCGGTGCGATGCATGATCTGCTGGAAGTACGTGCCGCCGATGCATGGCAGCAAGCCGGCGATTCCGTACAAGCGCGACGCGCGTTCGACGCGATCAACCCGAAACAGCTGGACAACGAGGACATGCTGCGCTTCAGGCTGTTACGCGCGGAATTCGCCATCGCCGATGGTCATGCCGCACAGGCAGCCGGCGATCTCAATGTCGCCGATGCAGCGATTCCCCCATTGCTGCAGGTGCGCTGGTATCGCGCCCATGCAATCGCATTTGAAGCCAATGGCGACAAATTCGATGCAGCCGCGCAACTCGCACTGCTTGAACAACTCCAGGGCAGGCGCGATGCAAACGCAACCCGCGTGCAGATCCACAAACTGCTTTCTGCGCTCGACAACGACACCCTTGCTCGCGGCAGTGCCGCGCTGCCTCCGGGTCATCCGCTCTACGCCGATGCCGGCCGCATGCTGACGGCGCGCGGATTGCCGCTGCCACATCCTTATGCGCGCGGCACGTTGCTGCCAGTCGATAACGCACGTCCGCCTGCCGATGCAGATGGCTATCGCCCACCGCTCAAGTTGGCATTGCTGCTTCCCGCCAGCGGCTCGGTTGCGGCCGCAGGTTCGGCGGTCCGCGATGGTTTCATGGCCGCGTACTACGCCGAAACCAGGCGCCGTCCCGAACTCCATTTCTACGACTCGTCGAATAGCGAAGGCGGTGCGATCGAGGCTTACAAAAAAGCGGTCGCCGATGGCAACGATTTCGTGGTTGGCCCGCTCGGCCGCGATCAAGTTGCGGCATTGTTCCGCCAATCCGACCTCTCGGTGCCGCTGATCGCGCTCAATCGCGCTGCCGAGCCTGCGCCGCCGGGCAGCGTCAGTTTTTCGCTTGCTCCCGAAGATGAAGGCGTCGCCATCGCCGAGCGCCTGTTGCGCAAGGGATTGCGCCGCACGATTGCATTCACCGCACGCGACGAGAATGCATCGCGCGCATTGGCCGCATTTCGCGAGGCCTATACGCAACGTGGTGGCAGCATCGTGGCCGAAGCGGTCGTCTCCGACAACGGACCGGATTACGGTCCCGCATTGAAAGATGCGCTGGCTCGATCTGGTGGCCAATACGACGCGATCTTCCTCGCGCTCAAGGCGCCCGCCGCGCGCCTGCTTGCTGCGCAATTGCCGAGCAATGATTATCGGCAGGTGCCGCGCGTAGCCACTTCGCTGATCCTCTCCGGCGGCGGCAATGCGCGCCTGGACCAGGAACTTGACGGCATCGAATATCCCGAACTCGCATGGCTGTTGCATTCGGTCGATGGCTTGCCGGATGCTTCGACACTCGGTGCGAAACTGCCCAGCGTACGCGGCGGTGGCGCACGTTTGTTCGCGTTCGGTGCGGACGCATTCCGCCTCTCTGGCTACCTCGAATCTTTGGCCACGAACCCGGCCGCGTCCGTGCGCGGAGCTACCGGGGAGCTGCGTCTGGACGGACTAGGCAATGTGCAACGCAGTCCCGAATGGGCCGTTTTCAGCGGCGGCCGCGCACGTTCCGTACAGGACGGCGCATTGCAAACCGAACCCGTGCGTGGCGGACTCTGATCGTCGCGCCGAGGGAACCGATTGGGAGCTGGCTGCGCGCCGGCACCTTGAAGCGGCCGGCCTGCGCCTGATCGTTGCAAACCAGCGTTATCGCGCAGGAGAGCTTGATCTGGTGATGCGCGATGGCGATGCGATTGTGTTTGTTGAAGTGCGTTATCGCCGCAGCGCTGGCTTCGGCGGCAGCGCACTATCGGTCGATGCGAAGAAGCAGCGCAAACTGGTTCTGGCTGCGCACTATTTTCTTGCCGAACACGCTGATCTTGCACGCCATCCGTGCCGCTTCGATGTGGTCGCGGTTGATGGCAGTGCCGACGCACCGCGCATCGAATGGATTCGCAATGCGTTCGACGCCGGCTGAGAGCGTTACCATCGCAAAGTGACCGAGTTGTCGACTACCGCGATCAAGCCGCAATTCGATTGCGGCAGCTTGCCGAATCAGGGCGAATGGCTGCCGTGAAGATTGATGCGCTGCTCAAGCAAATCCGCGCATGCAAGATTTGCGAGCCGTACCTGCCACTCGGCGCCAATCCGGTGGTGCGCGCGAGCGCATCATCGCGCCTGCTGATCGTCGGCCAGGCGCCGGGCACGAAAGTCCACGCCACCGGCATTCCGTGGAACGATGCCAGCGGCGAGCGCCTGCGCGGCTGGCTGGCGATGGATCACGAGACGTTCTACGACGAACGCCGCGTCGCCATCGTGCCGATGGGCTTCTGCTATCCGGGTCGCGGCAACGGCGGCGACCTTCCGCCACGCCCGGAATGCGCGCCGAAGTGGCATCCGCAACTGTTACCGCTGCTGAAGAAAATCGAACTGG
>JBDSVN010000191.1:0-7414 GCA_039927175.1 Lysobacteraceae bacterium
GGCGGCCTCGCGTTCTCGACCATCGTCAGCCTGATGTTCCTGCCGACCATCTACGCCACGCTCGACGACATTCGAGGCTGGACAGTGGCGATCATCCATCGTGCCCGTGATCGTGCGCCGATGGGCAAGCCGGAGATGGTGGCATCGAAATAAAACCGCTACTCAGCCAAGCTTTCCAATGATGCGCAAGCCGGCGATGACCTCGCCGGCAATGGTGCCGAGGCAAGTCAGGAAGAAATTCAGGAACACGCGCGAGACGCGGTTGCGATACCAACCGCGCACGCTGGCGACATCGTCGCGCAGATGCATGAAATCCTGATAGGTAGGCTTGCGTACCCAAGCTTCGACAAGCCCGCTGACCGTGCCGGATGCGATGCCCGGGTGCAACGGTTTCCACGGCGACCACAGCGCGGCGGCGATCACGCTCAGCGGATGCCCGCCAGCGGCGATGCAACCCACGGCACCGCCAGTTGCGGTCAACACGATCCAGGTCAACAGCAGGGTCGTGCCCAGATGCACACCGCCATGCCAGTAACCCCATGCGAAACTTCCGAGCACCAGGATTGCGATGGTCAGCGATACCCAGGGAATGCGACTTTTCTTCGCGACCGATTCAAGTCGTTCGCGCATGCTGGCCGGTGCTTCGGTGTCCTCACGCAAATGTTGCGACATGCCATTGAGATGCCCAGCGCCAATCACCACCAGGACGTCGCGGAGTGTGCCGCCACTATTTTCCTGACGTAGTCGCGCTGCCATGTAGCTGTCGCGTTCGGCGATCAGTGCCTCATAGATCGGCGGACTTTCTGCGGCGAATTCGCCGAAGCTGCTTTCCAGCATGTCGCCCTGCTTGAGTTTTTCGATATCGGCTTCGCCAACCTGTTCGGTTTCGAACAGGCTGATGCCCAGCCCGGCCATCAATTTCATCCTGCCCCAGAAACCGAGTCCGCGATACGCGCGTTTGAGGGTGATGCCGACATCGTGATCGATCAGTTGCAGTGGCAGGTTGCGTTCGTTGGCGATGCGGGCGGCTGCCTTGAGTTCGGCGCCTGGCTCGACGCCGAGTTGCTCCGACAGTCGCCGTTGGTATGCAGCCAGCGCGAGGTTCGCTGCGACAAGGCCGGTCTTGCCTTCGCGCAGGATGCGGAACAGATCGAGTTCCTGCATCGCATTCGGATCGGTCAGGCTGCGCAGGCGATGTGAGTCGAGTTCAACGGCGATCGCATCGAATTGCCCGCTATTTGCAAGTCGCTCAACTGCTTCCACGCTTGCGCGCGATATGTGCGCCGTGCCGAGAATGGTGTAGCGCACGCCATCGCGTTCGACAATGGCAGTCGGCTGTTCGACATTCTCATGGCCGTCGTGGCTTTCTGCGACAGGCGATTCGTTGCTGGACATGGATGGGTACGCTGTCGAAATGGGAAGGGCGCGTCGTAAGCGCAGTTGCGAGTCGGGTTCGCGGCAAAAAATTCAGTCGCGATAACGCCTCAACAGATCGCCGTACGCATCGATGCGGCGATCACGCAGGAACGGCCAGATCCGGCGCACGTGTTCGCTGCGCGCAAGATCGACCGTGGCGACGAGAAGTTCGGCGTTGTCGGTGCCTGCTTCGGCAAGCAACTCACCCTGCGGGCCAAGCACATGGCTCGATCCCCAGAAACGGATGCCGGACGCGCCGGTTGCATTGTCTGACGCAAGCGGCGATGGTTCGTGGCCAATGCGATTGCACGATAGCACCGGCAATCCGTTCGCGACGGCGTGACCACGATGGCTCAACATCCATGCATCGCGCTGGCGATTCTTTTCGTCCTGCACATCGGTCGGATCCCATCCGATCGCAGTCGGATACAACAGCAAATCTGCACCCGCCAGCGCCATCATACGTGCCGCTTCCGGATACCACTGGTCCCAGCACACCAGTACTCCGAGTCGGCCAACCGATGTGTCGACCGGATGGAAACCGAGATCGCCAGGAGTGAAATAGAATTTTTCGTAGAAACCCGGGTCGTCAGGGATGTGCATCTTGCGGTACTTGCCGACGAGCGTGCCATCGGTTTCAAGTACGACAGCCGTGTTGTGGTACAGGCCAGCCGCGCGTCGCTCGAACAACGAGCCGACGATCACCACGCCATGCTGTTTCGCGAGCTCGCCGAGGCGTTGCGTGCTTGGGCCCGGGATTTGTTCGGCACGATCGAATTCGGCTACCGATTCGTGCTGGCAAAAGTACGCGCCGTTATGCAGCTCTTGCAGCAGGATCAATTGCGCGCCGCGCGCTGCGGCATCTGCCACGCGCTGCGCGATCACGGCGAGGTTCGCATCGACGCTGCCGTGGTCGGATTCCTGCACCAGCGCAACGGTGAGTGTGCGAGCTGACATCAGATCAAGCCTTCTGGAAGTTGCATGGTCAGGCAATGCAGGCTGCCGTTCTGCCAGATCAATGAACGACATGGCACTTGCACGATGTCGCGGTGCGGGAAGGCTTTTTCAAGTATCCCAGCCGCGAGCACATCCGCGGGATCGCCATAGGCAGGCATCAATACCGCACCATTGACGATCAGGAAATTCGCGTACGACGCCGCAAGGCGCCGCCCTTTGTCGATGATGGGTTTTGCCCATGGCAATGCAAATAACCGATAAGGCTTTCCATCGAGCGTGCGCAACAGGCTGAGTTCGTGCGCCATCTGCTGCAGCTCGGCGTAATGCGCATCCTGTTGGTCGTCGCAGGCTTGATAAACGATCGTGTGCGGATCGGCGAAACGCGCGAGCGTGTCGATATGCGCATCGGTATCGTCGCCGTCGAGCGCTCCGTGATCGAGCCACAATACGCGTTGTTGATGCAATGATTTGCACAAGCGCGAAGTTAGCGCATTACGATCGAGTTCCGGATGCCGTGTGTGCAGGCAATGCCAGGTACTGAGCAAGGTGCCGTTGCCGTCGGTTTCGATCGCGCCGCCTTCAAGTGCGAAATCGATGCGCTCGCGTTGTGCATTGCGAAACAATCCCTGCGCGAACAACGCTTCAACAAGGCAATCGTCACGCGACGCGGAAAATTTCTCTCCCCATGCGTTGAAACGGAAATCCAGCAGGTGGAATCCGTCCGATTTCCGCAAGCTGAGGGGTCCGGAATCGCGCAACCAGGTGTCGTCGTAATCGACTTGCACGAAACGGATGCGGCCCTGTTCGACGTCAGCAGCAGCCAGCAAACGCGCTGCGTGCTGGCGCAACGCGTCGTTGGCGACGCAGACCACTGCTGTCTCGAAGCGTGTAATCGCTGCAATCAGTGCAACGTAACTGGACTCGACATCAGCGAGTCGGTCGGCCCAATCGGTGCCTGCATGCGGCCATGCCAACAGAATTGCAGACTGTGGCTCCCACTCTGCGGGAAAGCGCAAGGCAGGATCTGTCATGTCCGGGATCAGTTATGCGCCGTTCCGATCACGGCAGGGCCCGTTTCTTCTGGCGTTGCGTGATTCAATACGATGTCCACGACATGACCATGCGCGAAGTACACGGTGTATTGCGGATAGAACCAGCGATTGATCACGGGCCACTGGGATTTCTGGCCGCCACGCGGTTCAAGCCGTTGGGTGGGTGCACCAAAACGTTGTTCGACAGCAGCCATGCTCATGCCGCGCATCGGGTGCGCAATCGATTGCGCCATCTGTGCGCGCTGGATCAACAGAGTATCGGCATGCGCCGGCAGCAAGGCAGATAGAAGTGCGACGGCAGTTGAAGTCAGCAGCAAGCGGTTCATGGCGTTCTCCGTGTGAAGGAACGCGGCAGTTGTAGCAGATGCGCGCTGGGCTTGCCATGCGCAATCGCATTCACATGCAAAGGGCCGCACGCGGCGGCCCTGCAATGCGTTCGCTGAAACGGGATTTGCTGAAGCGGGATCAGCTCAGCGCTGACGCGCCTTGAAGCGCGGGTTCGACTTGCAGATCACGAACACCTTGCCGCGGCGACGGACGACCTTGCAGTCGCGGTGGCGGCTCTTGGCCGATTTCAGGGAGGACAGGACTTTCATGGAATGGACTCATGGCGAGCGGGGTAAGCCGCGTATCTTAGCTGGAAAGCAAAGTCGATTCAACAGCTTGGCAACGCGCATCCGAGCATTCACTAGACCACGCAACTGACTCACTGGAGACGTAGGGAGAGGAGCTGTTGTTCTTTTTGCTATAGCCTGTCGCACCCGTGTACGGTCGGCATCACAAGATCGTGGCGATAAATCGAAAGCTGCTTGCCCATTGATGGATCAAGCACCACTTGCGCCCATGCGCGATCCGCCTGTAACTATTTCCGAGGAGAAGCCCTTGTCATCGTTGACCAGCCGGTTCAAAAGCATCCCCGAAGGCAGCGCCGCGCTGTTTTTCATCCAGACGGTCGCCACGCTCGGATTCGCCGTCCTGTATTCGACTCTGGTGCTGTACGCGACCAAACATCTTGGATTTTCCGCCAAGCAGGCGACCGCGATCATGGGCGTGTTTGGTGCGTTCAACTATGGATTGCATCTGTTCGGCGGGTATCTGGGTGGGCGATTCCTTAGCAATCGCAACCTGTTTGTAGGCGGCATGGTCTTGCAGGTGATCGGTTGCGGAATCATCGCGTCCGGCACGGTCGCTTCGCTGTACTGGGGGCTGGCGCTGTTCCTGACCGGCAGCGGGCTCAATGTCACCTGCCTCAACATGATGCTGACGCAACGCTTTGCGCCGGAGGACACGCGCCGCGAAGGCGCGTTCTTGTGGAACTACGCCGGCATGAACATCGGTTTTTTCATCGGTTTTGCGGTCGCCGGCCACTATCAGTTGACCGAGAACTACAGCCATCTGTTCTGGTTTGCCAGCATTGGTAATTTCCTCGCCATCATTCTGGTCGGATTCAACTGGAAGTTGCTCGCCGATCGCAACACCAGCCTGCTGCAAGCCACGGCCAGAGCCTTCCGTATCCGATTCCTGATCGGCGTAGCGATCCTGCTTGGGTTGGTGCCGACGGTATGGATCATGCTGCAACACACCGGCTCGACCGAAATCCTGCTCAAGGCAATTGGCGCGGTGATTGCGATCTGGCTGCTGTACATCACCTTCACCCATCGCGATCAACTGGAACGCAACAACATGTGGGCGTTCCTGATCCTCGCGCTGGGCTCGCTGGTGTTCTGGTCGCTGTACCAAATGGCGCCCAACGGCCTGCAATTGTTCGCGGTGCACAACGTCGACCTGCACGTGTGGGGCTTTGAGGTCGCGCCGCAGTGGATTCAGAACATCAATACCGTGGTGATCGTGCTCGGCGGACCGCTGCTGGCCGCGTGGTTTGGCAACCTGCGTCGCAAGGGCTGGAACATCGACATCCCGTTGCAGTTCTCGATTTCACTGCTGCTGATGGGATTGGGATTCCTCGCGTTACCGGTCGGCATCTCGATGGCCAACGATGTCGGTCGCAGCGCCTTTGTCTGGCTGTTCGGCAGTTATGTGTTGCAGAGCATTGGCGAACTGCTGATCTCGCCGATCGGCTACGCGATGATCGGCAAGCTGGCGCCGACCAAGTATCAGGGCATCATGATGGGCAGCTGGATGATGGTCACCGGCCTGGCCTCGCTGTTCGCCGGCGACTTCTCCGGCATGATTCCCGAGCCCGCCGGCAACACCGCGCTGGTCACCAATCCCGATTACGCCACGCTGTTCGCGCGACTCGGTTGGGGTAGCGTCGTCGTCGGCGTGGTGCTGATCGTGCTGATTCCGTTCCTGCGAAAACTGATCAAGGACAAGGACACGCCGGCCGACGATTTGCCGGTGGCGGCTATACCCGCAAGGTAACGGTGGTGCTACGCGATAGAATGCTGGTCTTTCCACAAGATGGCCGCTGATGGACACGATTGCCCCGGTACTCACCATCGACGGCCCCTCCGGTTCTGGCAAGGGCACGATCAGCCGGATCGTGGCTGGACGCTTGGGCTGGCATTACCTCGATTCTGGTGCGTTGTATCGGGCGGTAGGGCTGGCAGCGGCCTGGAACGACGTCGATCTGGGCGATCACGCGGCAGTCGCCAACCGGGCGCGGCAGACGCAGATCCGTTTCCGCACCGACGGCGATGCCGAGCCGCGCGTGCTGGTGGACGGCGTGGATGCGACCGACGATTTGCGCACGGAAACCGCAGGGGCAGCTGCTTCAGCGATTGCGTCGATTCCCGAGGTACGGCTTGCGCTGGTCGATTTGCAGCATGATTTTCGCCAACTGCCAGGACTGGTCGCGGATGGCCGCGACATGGGCACCGTGATCTTTCCCGACGCTGCCTGCAAGGTGTTCCTGACCGCCAGCGCCGAACAACGCGCGCAAAGACGCTATAAGCAGTTGAAAGACAAAGGGGTTTCGGTTAATCTTTCCAATCTGCTGCGTGAGATTCTCGCCCGCGATGCGCGCGATGCCGAACGTGTGGTCGCGCCGTTGAAGCCCGCTGATGATGCGGTGCTGATCGATACGACCGACGTGCCGGTGGAACGTGTGGTCGAACGCGTGCTGGCTTTGCTTCCGGGACACCACCGGCGCTGAGGCTTCGCGCGTTCTGCATTTTGTCTTTTCATCGAAGACGACATTGCATGCGTGGATTGCAACCTGGCAGAACAGTCCCCCGACAATCCTGTCGCGGATTTTCCTCAACCAACAGGCGCGCAAGCGTCGCACAAGGGTGGCTCGCGCGCAGTCGCGATCCGTGTGTTCAACTGGATTTTTCATCAATGACCGAATCATTTGCAGAACTGTTCGAACAGAGCCAACTTGGCATCGCCAAGCTCAAGCCAGGCAGCATCGTCCTCGGCACGATCGTCGAGGTGCGTTCCGATGTAGTGGTGATCAATGCCGGCCTGAAGTCCGAAGGCATCGTGCCGATCGAACAGTTCCGTGACGACAATGGCGTGCTCAACGTCAACGTGGGCGACGAGGTGAAGGTCGCGCTCGAATTCCTCGAGAACGGCTTCGGCGAAACCGTGCTGTCGCGCGAGAAAGCCAAGCGTTCGATGGTGTGGGACGAGCTCGAGGAAGCACTGACCGCCAACGCCACGATCACCGGCCGCATCAGCGGCAAGGTCAAGGGCGGCTTCACGGTCGATATCAAGGACGTGCGCGCGTTCCTTCCCGGTTCGCTGGTCGATGTGCGCCCCGTGCGCGATCCCGGCTACCTGGAAGGCAAGGAACTCGAGTTCAAGCTCATCAAGCTCGACCGCAAGCGCAACAACGTGGTGGTCTCGCGTCGCGCAGTCGTCGAGAGCGAGCACTCGGAAGAGCGCGAGCAGTTGATGGACAAGCTGCAGGAAGGCGTTGTCATCAAGGGCGTTGTCAAGAACCTCACCGACTACGGTGCGTTCGTCGACCTCGGTGGCATCGATGGCCTGCTGCACATCACCGACATGGCGTGGAAGCGCGTGCG
>JBDSVN010000192.1:0-4437 GCA_039927175.1 Lysobacteraceae bacterium
TCTTCTTGGCGGCGTATTCCGCATCGCCGAAGCTCATCTGATCCATGCAACCTCGCCCTTGTTCGCCCGATACAATTTCAGCACACTTCGGACGACTTGTTCAGACCTTCCCTAGATAAGCATATGGGTCCTGACATTCAAGCTGAAGATTGGGAGAGTGGTCAATATCGTCCTACGCCAACCATCGTAGAAGCCGCGGTCGCTTTGTATGGTGGTCACCAAGTGACAGATATTTCTCGCAACGATGCAGCCGCAATCAACCTGACCAAGACCTCAGACACCATCTCGGAAATCATCCGCAGCGCACGCGAGTCAAAACGTAAATCGATCTGCTTCGTCACAGGAGTTCCGGGAGCCGGTAAGACTCTAGTAGGTCTGAACATTGCGACCAAGCACATGGACCCCAAGAGTGCTCTCCATAGCGTCTACCTATCTGGCAATGGGCCATTGCTCGCAGTGCTTGGCGAAGCGCTTGCGCGCGACAAAGTGCAGAGAGCTAAGGCCACGGGAGAGATACTAAAAAAGGGGAAGGCGCGCAGCGAAGTAAAAGCGTTCATCCAGAATGTGCATCACTTCCGCGATGAATGCCTGTTGGATGTGAATCCGCCGGTTGAGCATGTTGTCTTGTTTGATGAGGCACAACGAGCTTGGAATCGCCAACAAACGGTTTCGTTCATGGCCCGAAAAAAAGGTCGCCTTGATTTTGATCAATCCGAACCGGAGTTCTTAATTTCATGTATGGATCGACATCAAGATTGGGCGGTCATCGTCTGTCTTGTTGGTGGCGGGCAGGAAATCAATACCGGCGAGGGTGGCATCAGCGAATGGATAGTCGCAATACAGCGACAATTCGCCGGCTGGCACATGCACATCTCGTCGAAACTCAACGACACCGAATTTGGCATAGGCAACATCGTCGATGAACTGCGCGGACGTCCTGATGTGCAGTTTTCGGACAGTCTGCATTTGGCCGTGTCGATGCGGTCGTTCCGGGCAGAAGATGTCTCGTCTCTAGTTAAACATCTACTTGATCGCGACGAAGACGAAGCACGGCAATTCGTAGCGTCTGTATTGAGCAATTATCCAGTCGCGATTACGCGAGATCTTGGCCGCGCGAAGAGCTGGTTACGCGATATGTCTCGCGGGTCTGAACGGTATGGGCTTGTAGCCTCATCGCAGGCGCAACGCCTGAAGCCACATGCGATTGATGTGAAATCACCAATGGATCCTGTTCATTGGTTCCTCGACGGAAAAGATGATGTTCGATCATCTTTTTATCTCGAGGACGTAGCAACGGAATTCCATGTCCAAGGCCTCGAGCTTGATTGGTCATGCGTTGTGTGGGATGCGGATTTTCGCTATCAGCAAAATGGCTGGCAGCATTTTTCCTTCGTGGGCGACCGTTGGAACAAAATTCATAAGCAAGAGAGGCAGACCTACCTTAAAAATGCGTATCGCGTGTTGCTCACTCGCGCGCGACAGGGCATGGTTATCGTTGTTCCGCCTGGCGACGACGGTGACCACACACGCCCTCCTGAGTACTACAACTCGACTTATGAATACTTAACTCGTCTTGGGCTTCAGGTTCTTTGAGTAATCGAGATGCATAGCCGACTCTTGCAATCAATCATCTCATCCATAAACTCATGCTCCGACTCACCGACCTAAAACTCCCGCTAGATCACCACGAAGACGCACTGCGCGAAGCCATCCTCGGGCGGCTCGGCATCGCTGGGGATGCGTTGCGCGGCTTCACCATCGCCAAGCGCAGCTACGATGCGCGCAAGCGTGGGGCGATCGTGTTGATCTATGCGGTGGATGTGGATGTCGTCGATGAGGCGGCGGTGTTGCAGCGCATGCAGCTTGCGACGAAAGCATCTGGTGCGCAGGTCGTGCCGACGCCGGATACGGATTACAAGTTCGTCGCACGCGCACCTGACGATTTGAAGTTGCGGCCGATCGTGGTGGGCTTTGGGCCGTGCGGGTTGTTTGCGGCGCTGGTGTTGGCGCAGATGGGTTTTCGGCCGATCGTGCTGGAGCGCGGCAAGGAAGTGCGCGAGCGCACGGTGGATACGTTCGGGTTGTGGCGCAAGCACAAGCTCGATCCGGAATCGAATGTGCAGTTCGGCGAAGGCGGCGCGGGCACGTTTTCCGATGGCAAGTTGTACAGCCAGATCCGCGATCCGCTGCATCACGGCCGCAAGGTGTTGACCGAGTTCGTCAAGGCCGGTGCGCCCGATGAAATCCTCTACGTCAGCAAGCCGCACATCGGCACGTTCCGGCTGGTGACGATGGTCGAGAACATGCGCGCGACGATCGAAGCGCTCGGCGGTGAAATCCGTTTCTCGCAGCGCGTTGATGATGTGCTGGTTGAGGAAGATGTATCCGGCGTGCGCCATGTGCGCGGCGTGATGCTGGCAAATGGCGAGCAGTTGCGCGCTGATCATGTCGTGCTCGCGCTCGGCCACAGTGCGCGTGACACCTTCACGATGCTGCATTCGCGGGGCGTTTACGTGGAAGCGAAACCATTTTCGATCGGCTTCCGCATCGAGCATCCGCAATCGCTGATCGATCGTGCACGCTTCGGCCCGCAAGCCGGTCACGCATTGCTTGGTGCCGCCGATTACAAACTCGTGCACCACTGCGCCAATGGCAGATCTGTGTACAGCTTCTGCATGTGTCCTGGCGGCACCGTCGTCGCGGCGGCATCGGAGCCAGGCCGCGTCGTCACCAATGGCATGAGCCAGTATTCGCGCAACGAACGCAATGCGAATGCGGCGATCGTGGTCGGTATCGCGCCGGAAGATTACGCGCCGTATGGCGAAAGCCCGCTTGCCGGCATCGCCTTGCAACGGCATTGGGAATCGCGTGCGTTTGTCGATGGCGGCGGCGACTACAGCGCGCCGGGGCAATTGGTCGGCGACTTCATCAAGACCCAGGCGTCGAAGGAATTTGGAACGGTGCAACCGTCGTACACGCCTGGCGTGAAGCTCGGCGATCTCGAGCAATCGCTACCCGACTACGCAATCGCCGCGATCCGCGAAGCACTGCCGATGTTCGACCGCCAGCTCAAGGGATTCGCGATGCACGATGCGATCCTCACCGGTGTCGAAACGCGCACGTCGTCGCCAGTGCGGATCAAGCGCGGCGATGATTGCCAGAGCATCAACACGCGCGGGTTGTTTCCTGCCGGCGAAGGCGCTGGTTACGCGGGCGGCATCCTGTCGGCGGGCGTGGATGGCATCAAGGTAGCGGAAGCGGTGGCGTTGGCGATCACGCAACTCGCATAACGGCGGTCATTCCGGTGTAGCGGTTGAACCTGCAAGCACGAGTTTTACCAGTGCGGCATCGGCCAGTTTCTGCAATTGATCGGGCGATTTGCCAGTCATCACCAGCGCCTCGGCAACACACCACGCGCGCTCCCAGCGGCTGAGTTCGCGCTTGCCCATCGCGACCGCTTTCAATTCTTCGCGGCTGTGCGCCATGTCGATCGGGTTGTCGCTGACTTGCGCCGGCAATCCGCCGCCTTCGGACGCGGCCTTGATCAACAACTGCAAACGACGTTGCGCGCATTCGGCTTCGGTGCCGATCGCATCGCGGCCGACCAGCGGCACGGCTTCGCCGAGCGCGTCGCGCAATGCGTCCAGTTCGGCGGTCGCGGACTCGGCTTTGGTTTGCAACACCAGCAGTTCGGTGCCGGGGTCGTGCACCATGTTGACGTTGAGCATGGCGTGGACGCGCTCGACCATGTTGTTGTGCAAATCCGGATGCGTCATGCGCAACGAACGCGCGGCTATTTGCCATGCGTACGCAACTTGCTGGGCGCTGCGGGTTTCCGGCTCGGCGAAATCATCGTTGCCCTTGGTCTTGCTCTCGGCCGGCTTGTTCAAGGTGATCAGGGTCGCTTCGAGGCGATCGCGCAAATCGTCCTGCGAGCGCAGGTTGGATCGGCGCAACGCGGAACGGCAATCAAGCAGAAGGTGGCGAAGATCGTTCACTTGGCGAACATCGTTCATGACGTATCGGACCCGATTCAAGACCCGCACAGACTAGCGCGATTTCGGCCTTGAATCCGTATCCGGTTCCAGCTGGCCCCGTCGCCTGCTCAGGCCGCCTTGCGTGCATCGACGGGATGACGCCAGCGCTGCATCAACAGCGCCCACTGCGGTAGCACCTCGGCAAGATGCGTTTCCTTCACATGGCCATAGCCGCGGATGCGCTCGGGCATGCTGGCGATGGCAACAGCCAGGCTGAGATTGTCGGGCGACAGGCCGGCCAGCAGCTCGTTGATGTTGGCGAAATAATCCTCGATCAACTTGCGCTCGGTGCGGCGTTCCTCGGTGCGGCCGAAGATGTCGAACGCGCCGCCGCGCAGGAAACGCAACTTAGCCAGCATGCGGAACGCGGTGAGCATCCACGGCCCGTATTCCTTCTTGA
>JBDSVN010000193.1:0-2868 GCA_039927175.1 Lysobacteraceae bacterium
GGCGCCGAACGCCACGACACCGTGGATCTGGTATTGCGTTATCTCGGCCTCGGCGCGCCCGAAGTTGTCGCTGCCGATGCCCAGGGCCGTATCGATGTGGCGGCGTTGGAAGCGATGCTGGCAGCAGAACCAGATCGCCCCACCATCGTCTGCCTGCAAGCCGGCAACCTGCATTCGGGTGCGTTCGATCCGTTCGTCGAGACGATTGCCATCGCGCACAAGCATGGAGCATGGGCGCACGTCGATGGTGCGTTCGGCTTGTGGGCGGCCGCATCACCGCGACTGCGGCATCTGGTGGCTGGCGTCGAGCGAGCCGACTCGTGGGCAACCGATGCGCACAAGACCTTGAATGTGCCTTACGACTGCGGCGTCGCGATCGTGTGCGACGACAGCGCCTTGCGCGCGGCGATGGGCATGCATGGCGATTACCTCACCGTCGATCCGAAACACGGCGACCAGTTCGATCGGGTCCCCGAACTCTCGCGGCGCGCACGAGCCATTCCGGTGTGGGCGGTGTTGCGCTCGCTCGGACGTAGCGGCGTCAGCACGTTGATCGAACGTCTTTGCGAACACGCCCGCGAATTTGCCGACGGCATCGCGCAAATCGATGGTGCTGAAGTATTGAACGATGTCGTTTACACCCAGGTTTGCGTCGCGTTCGAAAGCGATGTGCGCACGCGCCGGATCGCGCAGGGATTGCTCGACGATGGCAGCGTCTGGATCACCGGATCGGTGTGGCATGGCCGCGCGATCCTGCGAATTTCGGTGAGTAATTGGGCGACGACGACTGACGACGTGGCGACAGCGCTAGATGCGATACGGCGGGTTGCGGCAGGTGCTCCTTGCCAGTAGAGATGCGCGCGACTGCGAGATCGCGGCTAGAATCGTTTTCCCAGCCGTTGCAGCGCCATTCCCCATGTCCGAAGACGCCTTCAAGCAAGCCGCACTCGATTACCACCGGATCCATCCGTCAGGCAAGATCAAGGTCACCGCGACCAAGCCGATGCTGACCCAGCGCGATCTCGCGCTCGCCTATTCGCCAGGCGTCGCCCATGCCTGCGAAGCGATCGTCGCTGATCCGAACGAGGCGACCCAGCTCACCGCGCGCGGCAACCTCGTTGCCGTCATCACCAACGGCACCGCCGTGCTCGGCCTGGGAAATATTGGGCCTCTTGCAGGCAAACCGGTCATGGAAGGCAAGGGCATGCTGTTCCAGAAGTTCGCCGGCATCGACGTGTTCGATATCGAGATCAACGAGAACGATCCCGACAAGCTGGTCGACATCATTGCTTCGCTGGAACCGACTTTCGGCGGCATCAACCTCGAAGACATCAAGGCGCCGGAGTGCTTCATCGTTGAGCGCAAATTGCGCGCGCGGATGAATATTCCTGTGTTCCATGACGACCAGCACGGCACCGCGATCATCGTCGGTGCAGCGGTCGTGAATGCGTTGCATGTGGTCGGCAAAGACATCGCAACGGTGAAAATCGCGCACACCGGCGCGGGCGCGGCCGGCATCGCCTGCCTCGACATGCTGGTCGGGCTCGGGGTGAAGCGCGAGAACATTCTTGCTTTCGATCGCGATGGCGTGATCCACAGCGGTCGCACCGATCTGGATCCCGACAAGCAGCGTTACGCGCGCGAAACCGATGCGCGCTCGCTCGCGGAGATCGTCGCCGGCGCGGATATTTTTCTCGGCCTGTCGGCGGGCGGCATCCTGAAACCCGAAATGGTCGCGACAATGGCGCAGCGGCCGATCATCCTCGCGCTCGCCAACCCGAATCCCGAAATCATGCCGGATGACGCGAAAGCGGTGCGTCCCGATTGCATCATCGCCACTGGCCGCAGCGATTATCCGAACCAGGTCAACAACGCGCTGTGTTTCCCGTACATTTTCCGCGGTGCGCTGGATGTGAGTGCGACTGAAATCGATGAGTCGATGAAGCGCGCCTGCGTGCATGCGATCGCCGAACTCGCGCGCAAGGAAGCCACCGATCTCGGCAGTGCCTACGGCGGTGAAGTGCCGAAATTCGGTCCCGACTATCTGATCCCGCGCCCGTTTGATCCGCGGCTGCTGGTCGCGCTCGCGCCGGCAGTTGCGCAGGCGGCGATGGATTCCGGGCTGGCGTTGCGGCCGATCGCCGACATGGAGGTGTATCGCGAGAAGCTTTCGCAATTCGTCTATCGCACTGGGCTGATCATGAAGCCGGTGTTCGAGCGCGCGCGCGCCAACCCGCAACGCGTGGTGTATGCCGAAGGCGAGGAAGAAACCGTGCTGCGCGCGGTGCAGGTGATCGCCGACGAAGGTTTTGCGAAACCCGTCTTGATCGGCCGGCCGGCGGTGATCGAAGCACGAATCGCCAAGCTCGGCCTGCGCCTGCGGCCGGGCATTGATTTCGAGCTCACCAATATCGATGACGATTCGCGGTATGCCGATTATTGGCAGCAATTCCATGCGGCGAACGAGCGGCGTGGCGTCACCCCGGCGGCCGCGAAAAACCTGATGCGTTCGCGCCCGACGCTGATCGCGGCGATGATGGTCGATCGCGGCGAAGCCGACGCAATGATTTGCGGCCTGGTCGGCCGCTACCAGAAGAAACTCGGTTACCTGCGCAGCGTGTTCTCGCTCGAACGTGGCGTGAGTTCGGTTTCGGCGATGACGTGCGTGATCAACGACAAGGGCACGTGGTTTTTCCTCGACACCCATTGTCAGCTCGATCCGACTGCCGAACAGATTGCCGAGTCTGCGTTGCAGGCGGCCTATCGCCTGCGCCTGGTCGGCATCAATCCGAAGGTGGCGCTGATCTCGCACTCCAATTTCGGCTCGGTCGACACGCCGAGCGCGCGCAAGATGGCGCGTGCGCTGGA
>JBDSVN010000194.1:0-6630 GCA_039927175.1 Lysobacteraceae bacterium
GCGCAGTGTAACGCCGCCGACGATGTCTGTGTCCAGCGAATCAAGCTGGTCGCATCGACACCACGATACGCCAGTCGCGCAGCAACCCGGCCAGTGCGAGGTCACTGCGGATCGGCGTACGCAGCAAGTCGCGCGTGCGATTGGCTGCATCAAACCATGCGGACAACTTCGGCAGATCGGGCGTGCCAAGCGATTGCGTGGTTTGCGGAATCGTGGACGAATCATCTGCGCCAAGGGTTCTTGCGTGCAGATCAACCGCAAGATCGGCGGCGAATGCAAGCCGTTGTTCGGCCTGGTCGTCGGCGAGCCAGGCAGCGGCGACGGCCAGCGGTTGCGCACGACCAGCTGCGAGCGCCGACAAATCGGCACGTACCGCATCGCGCAGCGCGAGCAACCCTTCCTCGATCCAGTGCGCGGCCAACCCAGGATGTCCACGCGCGGCGGTCAGCGCAGTTTGCGCAATTTCCCCGCCATGCCCGCGTGCATGCAGCCATGCAATGCCTTCCGATGTTGCCGGCGGTTGCAGGTTGATGCGCTGGCAACGGCTGCGGATGGTCGCCGACAGCTGCATCGGTGATTCGCAGAGTAACAGCAGGTAGCGATCCTGCATCGGCTCTTCGAGTGTCTTGAGCAAGGCATTCGAAGCGTTTTCATTCATCGCATTCGCCGGATCGATCAGGGCGACCTGCGCGCCGCCGCGCTGTGCTGTCAACGCGAACCAGCCGCCGAGTTCACGCATCTGTTCGACCGTGATGACTCCGAACATCTTCTTGGTTTTTTCGTTGAATTCGTAACTCACGACCTTGAAATCCGGATGACCAGATCGGCCATCCGGATGCACAAGACTGCCATCTGGGCGCGTCAACGACGGATCGACAGCCGTGCGCGTGGCGAACAGCTCGCAACTCCTGCAATGCCCGCAGCCGGCGCCATCCACGCGTTCGCGGCACAACATCGCCTGCGCCAACGCATCGGCAATCGCGTGCTTGCCGATGTACATCGGCCCGCAGACCAGCAATGCATGCGCAAGCCGTTCGCCAGCAAGTGCTTCCAGCGCACGCCGCAGCGGCTCGCGCAACCATGGAGCGAGCGTACTCAAGCCCACGCAACCAACGCGGCATCGAGGTGCGCAAGCACATCGCGCAACACGGCATCCGATGGCTGGCTGGCATCGACAAGTCGATAGCGGTGCGGTTCATGCATTGCGCGTTGCAGATAGGTTGCACGCACGCGTTCGAAAAAATCCTCGCGCTCGCGTTCGATGCGATCGGGTTCACCAGCGCGACCGGCGATGCGCGCATGGCCCTGGCGCACATCGACGTCGAGCAGGAAAGTCAGGTCGGGCTTGATGACGGCGGCCCAGCGTTCGAGTTCGGCGATGATCCCGCCATCGAGCCTGCGCCCGCCTCCCTGGTACGCAAAGCTCGCATCGGTGAAGCGGTCACAGATCACCCATGCGCCGCGCGCAAGTGCAGGAAGAATCAGCTCGCGCACCAGTTGCGCACGCGAGGCGAACATCAGCAGCAATTCGGTTTCCGCAAACAGCGTGCGCGCAGGGTCGAGCAGCAAGCCGCGGATCGCTTCACCGGCCTCGGTACCGCCAGGCTCGCGGGTTTGCACAACAGCGATGCCGCGCTGTTCAAGCGCCGCGCGCAATGCGCTCATCACGCTGGACTTGCCGGCGCCCTCGCCACCTTCGATGCTGATCAGGCGGCCCTTCATTGCGCCTGTTTCTCGCGCTGCAGCTTCAGGTAGCGCGCAACGGCCGCATTGTGTTCGCCCAGCGTCGCCGAAAACACATGGCCGCCATTCCCACTCGCCACGAAATACAAGGCATCGCCAGGCGCCGGATGCGTTGCCGCCTGCAATGCTGCGCGGCCCGGCATCGCGATCGGCGTGGGTGGAAGGCCGGTGCGCGTATAGGTGTTGTAAGGCGTGTCGGTGTACAAATCGCGCTTGCGGATGTTGCCGTTGTAACTGCTGCCCAATCCGTAGATCACGCTCGGATCGGTCTGCAGTTTCATGCCGGCCTGCAATCGACGCACGAACACGCCAGCGATGCGCGCACGTTCGTCGGGGACACTGGTTTCCTTCTCGATGATCGAAGCCAGGATCAGCACTTCGTGCGGCGACTTCAACGGCAGCGTCGGATCGCGCTGAGCCCACGCCGTGGCGACCGCCGCATCCATTGCCTTCGCAGCGCGTGCGAGCAAGTCGATATCGCTGCTGTCGCGCGTGTAGGCATAGGTTTCCGGCAGGAACCGACCTTCCGGATGCGTGCGTGATCGGCCAAGTTGTTCCATCAGGGCCGCATCGCTGGTGTCACTCAACGGATGGCGCATGTTTGGCGCAGCTTTCAGCGCTGTGCGCAGATCGCGCATGTTCCAGCCTTCGACGATGGTGAAGTTGTACTGGATGACCTTGCCAGTGGAAATATCGTGCAGCAATTGTTCTGGCGTCAGGTCCGGCTTGATCGCGTATTCACCGACCTGCATTTTCGAACGCACGCCCATCCGCGCAGCGAGCAGTTGCCATTCAATGTCATTGCCTGCATCCACGCCGGCATCGCGCAACGATGCAATCACGCTGCGCAGCGATTCGCCGCTGTGGATTTCGACTTTCGCGTCGTGCACGCCAAGTGGCGTGGCCGTGAACCGGCTGAAATGCAGATAGCCGATGCCCACTGCAACCAGGGCTGCAACGAACACCAGCGTGAAGAAGCCGATCACGATGCGACGGAACATGCTGCGGGCTGGTTTGGCTGTCACGCGTCCTCCGGTGGAGCGAATGCTGGTTCACTCGCAATCAACTGTTTCCGCAACGCGACCACCTGTGGATGCGGTGACCAGCGCCGCGATCCAAGTGCCGCCACCGGAAGGATACCGCGCACTGCGTTGCACAGGATGAGACCATCGGCCGATTCGACATCGCTGCGCGCCAGCACGGCTTCCCCGGCGCCAGTGACGTGTTCCAGTATCCATTCGCGGCAGATGCCGGCGATCCCGCAATCGACGACTGGTGGCGTCAACCAGCGACCGCCGCGCAGCACGAACAGGTTCGCCGACGTTGCACAGACCACGCGACCGTCGGTGTCGCACTGCAGTCCATCATGGATCGCCGGATCGTTCCATTCGGCGCGTGCGAGCACCTGTTCCAGCCGATTGAGGTGCTTGATGCCAGCCAGTCGCGGCTGGATCGCAAGCGGCGTTTCGCACCAGCGCAAGACCAAGCCGTCGCGTGGCGGTGGCGATGGTGGATCTGCCAATGCCAGCAGCAATGTCGCCGCGCCATGCTGCGGTGGCGCATAGCCATGTTCGCCAGTGCCACGCGTGACGATGATTTTCAGCACTCCACGCCTGCAGCCAGCGATCAACGCGTCGATTTCGGCGCGAATGAAATCCGGAGCTGGCGATACGATGCCCAACGCATCGCAACCGCGTTGCATTCGCGCCAGATGCGCTCCCCACCACACCGGCTGGCCGTGATGGACAAGGATCGTCTCGAACACGCCATCGCCATAGGCAAGCCCGCGATCGCGTGGATCCAGCGCATCCACGCGATACTCACCAGAATAGATGCGCGTGGTCACGCGTCGGTACCAAGTGCGCGCAGCAGTCCCATCGCCTTCGCGCGGGTTTCGTCGAGTTCAAGTGCAGCGACCGAATCGGCAACGATGCCGGCGCCAGCACGGAACACGACGGTGTCGCCAACCTGGCGCAAGGTGCGGATCAGGATGTTCAGGTCCATGTCGCCGTTGCGATCGAGATATCCGAGCGCGCCGGTGTACTCGCCGCGCCCGACGCCTTCAAGTTCGGCAATGATCTGCATACAGCGCACCTTCGGGCAACCGGTGATCGTGCCGCCCGGAAACGCAGCGCGGATCGCGTCGGCTGGCGTGACGTCGTCACGCAGTACGCCACGCACGTTCGAGACGATATGGTGCACGTGCGCGTAACTCTCGACGACCATCAACTCATCGACTTCGACGCTGCCCGGTTTGCAGACGCGACCGAGATCATTGCGCTCGAGATCGATCAGCATGACGTGTTCGGCACGCTCCTTGGGATGCTCGACCAGCTCGCGCACGCGCGCCGCTTCGTCGTCGGTAGCCAGCCGCGGCCGCGTGCCTGCAATCGGCCGGGTTTCGATCACGCCATCGCGTACGCTGATCAAGCGTTCCGGTGAAGAGCTTGCAAGCGACCACTGTGGCTGGATGAATGATGCGGCAAACGGCGCCGGGTTGGCCGCACGCAGGCGTTCGTAAAGCGCGCCAGCTACTGGTGGCTCGGCAAACCGTGCCTGCCATGTGCGCGACAAGTTGACTTGAAAGACATCGCCCGCAAGCAGATGCTCGTGCACACACGCAACGCCGTCCAGGAAACGCTGCGGATCGTCTTCAGCGAACGTGGTCGGTGACGTCCATGCTGCAGGCGCGCAAGTCGATGCTGCAGCCATGTCATCGCGGATGGATTCGAACAACGCTTCAAAGCTCGGTTCGACGATGGCAAGCACGACACCGTGCTGGCGATCGCGCAGCAATGCAGCCGGACAGCGCAGGGCGAGTGCAGTCGGCAGCGCATCGATACCAGTCGATGGAAGCTGCAACGACGATTCAATCTCGGCGACGAGTTCGTATCCGAGATACAACGCCCATCCACCGTGGAATGGGAGATCGTCGTGGTTGCGCGCGTCGCGTTGCGACTGCCATGCGGCATCAAGCTGGTCGAGGAATCCGCCCTCCAGCGCTTGCCCATCAAGCGTTCGCACGATTCCGGCATGATCGCTGCGAAACCCACTGCCATCTGCGACGAACAGCAAATCCCAGCGCGAGCGCGGGGTGCCGTCGGCGACACTTTCTAGCAACAGCGGATAGCGATCCGGAAAACAGCGATGCAGCGCAAGCAGGTCGGTGTCGGCCGGAAGCTTGCGAATCTCGATCACGGGCATGCCTCGCGGAATCATGTTGCGACCGAACTCTCGCGGAATGTCGAAAATGCGATACGCGTACTCAGATCGACCGGAACACCAATGTTCCGTTGGTACCGCCAAATCCGAAACCGTTCGACACCGCAACTGAAATCTTTTTCTCGCGTGCGATGTTCGGCACGTAATCGAGGTCGCAACCTTCGCCGGGATTGTCGAGGTTGATAGTCGGCGGGATCACGCCGTTGTGCAAAGCGAGCACGCAGAAGATCGCCTCGACACCGCCAGCCGCACCGAGCAAATGGCCGGTCATCGATTTGGTGGAACTCACCATCGTCTTGTAAGCGTGATCGCCAAGCGCGCGCTTGAGTGCGAACGTTTCTGCCAGATCGCCCAGTGGCGTGGAAGTACCGTGCGCATTGACGTAGTCGACATCGGTCGGATTGATTTTCGCATCACGCATGGCAAGAGCCATGCTGCGTGCCGGGCCTTCGCCATCTTCGCTCGGCGCGGTCATGTGGTACGCATCGGAGCTCGCACCATAGCCTGCTAGTTCGCAATAGATGCGCGCGCCGCGTGCCTTCGCGGTTTCGTATTCTTCGAGAACCAGAATGCCGGCACCGCCGCCGAGCACGAAACCGTCACGATCGCGGTCCCACGGGCGGCTGGCGCGGGTCGGATCGTCGTTGCGGGTGGACATCGCCTTCATCGAGCAAAAACCGCCAACCGAGGTCGGTGACGGACCGTATTCGGCACCGCCGGCGATCATGCAGTCGGCATCGCCGTACTGGATCATCCGCATCGCGGTACCGATGCTGTGGTTGGATGTCGCGCACGCCGAAACCGCCGCAAAGTTCGGCCCCTTGATGCCCTTGAGAATGCACAACTGGCCGGAGGCCATGTTGATGATCGTCGATGGCACATAGAACGGCGAGATCTTGCGCGGGCCGCCTTCATGCCAGGCGATTGCGGTTTTCTCGATGCCGGCGATGCCGCCGATGCCCGAGCCAATGATGACGCCGGTGCGTTCGGAATTTTCATCGGTGATGACCAGGCCCGCATCGTCCATCGCCATCATTCCGGCGGCGACACCGTAGTGAATGAACGGATCCATCTTCTTGACGTCTTTCGGCGTCACGAATGTGGTCGGATCGAAGTCGCGCACTTCGCCGGCAATCGTGGTTGTGAATCCGCTGGTATCGAAATGGGTGATCGGACCGATGCCCGAACGGCCATTGACGATGCTGTCCCACGCACTCGGCAAATCGTTGCCAACCGGCGAAACGATGCCCATGCCTGTCACCACGACACGACGTTGACTCATCCGATCCTCCCGCTGCGCACAACGGCGCCATTGTTGCGTGCGACTGGCGATGCCGTCGTACAAATGCACAGGGCCGCGATGCGCGGCCCCGGCATGGTCGATCTGGCGAAGCTGTCAATCACGCGTTGTCCCGTTGAAAGTCCGACGCTCCAAGCTTGCCGGATTTCTGGCCACGAATGAATTCAGCTTTTCACATGCGCCTTCACGTAATCGATCGCCTGCTGGACGCTGGTGATCTTTTCCGCGTCCTCGTCGGGGATCTCACATTCGAATTCTTCTTCGAGCGCCATCACAAGTTCGACGGTATCCAGCGAATCCGCGCCGAGATCGTCAACGAACGAGGCGTTCGTGGTGACGTCCTCTTCCTTGACGCCCAGTTGTTC
>JBDSVN010000195.1:0-4252 GCA_039927175.1 Lysobacteraceae bacterium
CGTAAACGTCGCCGATACAGAGCGTATCCGCTGGACATGCGACTTTCATCACGCGACACTGCACACCCGCCGCGCTTGTATCGGCATCGTGTCAGTGGATCACCAACCAGTGTCGAACATCCTCGTCCTCCACGGCCCCAACCTGAACCTGCTCGGCGAACGCGAGCCGAATGTCTACGGTTCCATCACGCTCGCCGAAATCGATGCCGACCTGATTGCGCGTGCCAGACAAGCCGGGCATGGCATGGAATGCCGCCAGTCCAACAAGGAATACGCGCTGGTTGATCGTATCCAGTTGGCGCGCGGCGACGGCACTGCCTTCATTCTGATCAATCCGGCTGCCTTTACCCACACGTCCGTGGCCATCCGCGACGCACTCGCGGCCGTGCGCATCCCGTTTATCGAGGTGCACCTGTCGAACCCGCACGCACGCGAACCATTCCGCAAACAGTCCTATTTCAGCGACCTCGCCGTCGGCGTGGTCTGCGGCTTCGGTGCCGACAGTTACCGCTACGCGCTGCAAGCAGCACTCAACAAGCTCGCCGAACAACAAGCAAGCGCCTGAAAGCACCCCATCCGGACTTCCCCTGAAACCAAGGGAAGGTGAACAGCAAGAGGCCAGACGCATGGATCTTCGCAAAATCAAGAAACTGATCGACCTGCTCGACGAATCCAACCTCGCCGAGATCGAAATCAAGGAGGGCGAAGAAAGCGTTCGCCTCTCGCGCATGCCCAAGAACATGCCAATGCAGCAGGTGACCTATGCCGCAGCTCCAGCGCCGATGCAGGCCGAAGCGCCACGCGCCGTGATTCATTCGCCGGCACCCAGCGCCTCACACGCTGACACCGCCCATATCGGCAAGGGCGGCCGCGAGTTGCCGGTAGGCCACGTGCTGCGCTCGCCGATGGTCGGCACCTTCTACGCGTCGCCTAATCCGGAATCGGAGCCATTCGTGAAAGTCGGCCAGACGGTTAAAGCCGGCGAAACGCTGGCGATCATCGAAGCAATGAAGATGTTCAACCCGATCGAGGCCGACGTATCCGGCACCGTAACCGCCGTGCTCGCCAGTAGTGGCCAGCCGGTCGAGTTCGACGAACCGCTGTTCGTCATTTCCTGACGTATATGCCACTCCTCGACAAAGTCGTCATCGCCAACCGCGGCGAAATCGCGCTGCGCATCCTGCGCGCCTGCCACACGCTCGGTATCCGCACCGTCGCGGTGCATTCCACTGTTGACCGCAACCTCAAACACGTCGCGATGGCCGACGAATCGGTGTGCATCGGGCCGGCTCCATCATCCGAGAGTTACCTCAACATTCCCGCGCTGATCGCCGCCGCCGAAGTCACCGACGCGCAGGCGATCCATCCCGGTTACGGATTTCTTTCAGAGAACGCCGACTTCGCCGAGCGCGTCGAGCAATCCGGCTTCATCTTCATTGGCCCGCGCGCCGAAACTATCCGCCTGATGGGCGACAAGGTCGAGGCGATCAAGGCGATGAAGGCGGCGGGTGTGCCGTGCGTTCCCGGCTCGGACGGCCCGGTGCCGGAAGATCCCGCCGAGGCGATGGCAATCGCCAAACGGATCGGCTATCCGATCATCGTGAAAGCAGCCGGTGGCGGAGGCGGACGAGGTATGCGCGTCGTCCATACCGAAGCCGCACTGCTGAACTCCATCGCGACCACGCAGCAAGAAGCCAAGGCGGCGTTCGGCAATCCGCAGGTCTACATGGAGAAGTTCCTCGAAAACCCGCGCCACATCGAGATCCAGGTGCTCGCCGACGGCCAGGGCCACGCGATCCATCTCGGCGAACGCGATTGCTCGATGCAGCGCCGCCACCAGAAGGTCGTCGAGGAAGCGCCCGCGCCCGGAATCACCGACGCGCAGCGCGTCGAGATTGGCGGCGTCTGCGTTGACGCCTGCATCCGCATCGGCTATCGCGGTGCCGGCACGTTTGAATTTTTATACGAAGACGGCCGCTTCTACTTCATCGAGATGAACACCCGGATTCAGGTCGAGCATCCGGTGACCGAGTTGATCACTGGCGTCGATCTCGTGCGCGAACAGTTGATGATCGCCGCAGGCCGGCCGCTGTCACTGAAGCAGGACGACATCGTCATTCGCGGCCACGCGATCGAATGCCGCGTCAATGCCGAAGACCCCGACACCTTCCTGCCCTGCCCCGGCCTGATCCAGCACTTCCACGCCCCTGGCGGCCCCGGCGTGCGCGTGGACAGCCACATCTACGAAGGCTACCGCGTGCCGCCGAATTACGACTCGATGATCGGCAAACTCATCGTCCACGGCAACGACCGCGAAACCGCAATCGCGCGCATGCGTGTTGCGCTATCGGAAATGGTGGTCGATGGCATCAAGACCAACATCCCGCTGCAGCAGCGGATCATGGCCGACCAGGGGTTCCAGCAGGGTGGGATGAATATCCACTACCTTGAGAAGCGGCTGGCGGAGAGGAAAGAGAAAAATATTGGCTTGGGCTGAAATGCTCGCGAACTGACTTAACGTCAGTTCGCTTTCAGCCCAAGGCCGTAGGCGGGATGCCGAAGGCCGGGTTGATTGGTGAGGCATGGATGCCGAGCCTAGCAACGGCTGGCGAGGCGAAGCCGAGCGAACTGAACGTTTGCGAAGTGACTTGACGTCACTTCGCTCTCAACCGAGCGCCCGCAGCAGGCCAAGGTTTGCTCCTGCAACCTTGCCATTCCCACCATCCATGGCGGTCAGAGCGTAGGGCCGGGTTGCTTGGCGAGCGCAGGACGCGCGAGATTAGCAACGGCTCGCGAGGCATAGACGAGCGATTTGAAATGCTCGCGAAGTGACTTGACGTCACTTCGCACTCAATCAAGCGCGGCAGTGGTTCTGTATCCACGCATCATCGCTCGCGGCATGCAACGCAGTGGCATGGTGAGCATCAAATTCAGTAAACCGCATCGTGATCCCCCACATTGATCGGCACGATCTGTTTGTCGCGGATGATCAGCTCCAAGGTGATGCGGTAGGACAGGTTGATCGAAACCGAGTGCAGTCCCTGCAGTTTTCCGTCGAGCGCATGCAGACGCAGTGAGGGATGGTGCGGATTGGCCTCCAGCAGCAATAGCGTCTTTCGATAGATGTCTCGCAGTTGCGAATGCCGCTTGAGAAAGCGCGCCGCGCGACGGTTGTACTGATCAGTGAAGACCAGTTCCCAACTCATTTGAGCTTCGCCAGCCGCTTCATGTGAGCGTTGACCGACTCCTTGACGTAGCGACCCTCGGCGAGATCGGCCTGGCTCTCTGCCAGCGCCGCAGTGAGCTCGCACTCGCGCAAGTACCGATAGTGTTCGATATCCATCACGACGAACCGATCCTTGCCGCGCACGGAAACCGTCGCTTCGGCAGAGTCGGACAATGCCTCGGCGATCGCGGAGATGCCTTGGGTCTTCAAGCTATTGGCGCTGATCGAGCTCATGGATTCGCTTCCGTTGAACGCACTACAAAGAGTATCATTCATCGTACTCTTATTCATGCGATCAAGATGCAGATCCAGGCAATGCTGGCATGATGCGCTGCCTGCCATGCCCTGACACCATGCCCTTCCTCGAACTAACCCTCCACTGCAGCCAATCCGACCACCCACGCATCGAAGCCGCGCTCGATGAGCTCGGTGCGTTATCGGTCACGCTGATGGATGCGGATGCAGCGACACCGGACGAGCGCGCAATCCTCGAACCCGGCGTCGGCGCCATGCCGCTGTGGCAGGAATTGACCCTGATGGCGCTGTTCGACGCGGATGCAAATCGCGATGCGTTGTTGCATGCACTCGAAGCGCTCGCACCCGATGTCGACCTCGCTTCTGCAATCTTCAACGAAGTCGCCGACCAGGATTGGGTGCGTGCGTGGATGGACGACTATCCGCCACTGCGCTTCGGCGCGTCGTTGTGGATCGTGCCGTGGAATGCCGATACGCCGGCCGAGGCGCTCGCGCTCGGTGGCGATGCCACCATCGTTAGGCTCGATCCGGGCCTCGCGTTCGGTTCGGGCACGCACGCGACGACGGCACTGTGCCTGGAATGGCTGGAATCGCTCGATCTGGATGGCAAGTCGGTACTCGATGTCGGTTGCGGCTCGGGCATCCTTGCGATTGCTGCATTGAAACTCGGTGCCGAACGCGCCGTCGGCATCGACAACGACCCGCAGGCACTGACCGCCAGTCGTGATAATGCCGAACGCAATGGCGTCGGAAAAGGGGTCAGAGTGAAGT
>JBDSVN010000196.1:0-6382 GCA_039927175.1 Lysobacteraceae bacterium
GCTGCGCGCGCGAGTTCACGCGGGCAAATTTGACGGAGCTGACCGTTCACCATCGCAACCATGACCACGACTTCAACCCAGCCGATGGCAGCAACTGGGAACTGTTGTGCGTGTATTGCCACGACAACGAACACCAGCGCCAGGTTGAACTCGGGCAGTCGATGGAACGCGACGAAACTGTCGCTGCCGCTACCTCGAATCCGTTTGCGGGATTGGCAGGCCTGATCAAAAAACGGCCAAGCTGAAGACCGATCAGATCGCGACCCTGCTGCCGAGCTCGACGAGGCGATTGCCGGGGATGTGGAAGAAGTCCGTCGCCGGTGTCGCGTTACGTGCTATCGTCGCGAAGAGATGCTCGCGCCACGTCGTGATGCCGCCACCATTTGCGGTTTCAAGGCTTTCACGGCTGGAAAAGAACGACGTCTGCATTGCTTCAAGTGACAGACCCGGAATGCATGCCCTTGCCAGGTCATCTGGCACATTGGGTTCTTCCGCAAAGCCATAGCGCAACCGCAATTGATGGAAGTCATTACCCAACGCATTTGCGATGCAACGCTGGGAAGATTCGACGAACGGCACGTCCAGCGTCTCGACACTGACGATCACGTTCTGCGCATGCAGCACCTTGTTGTGCTTGAGATTGTGCAATAGCGCTTGCGGCACATGGTTCGGATTCGGACTGAGAAAGATCGCCGTACCCGGCACGCGATGCGGCGGGCTGATCGCCAGTGAGGCGATGAACGGCTGCAGTTCCAGCCCCTGCTCTTCCATCGATGCCCGCACGATCTTGCGTCCGCGCTTCCATGTCGCCATCACCGTGAACACGCCGATACCCAGCGCCAGTGGAAACCATCCGCCGCTGGCAATCTTGAGCATGTTCGCGGAGAAGAACGCGAGATCGACGGTCAACATCAACGCACCGACAAGGACCACGCGCTGCAGCGACCAGCCCCATTGTGCGCGCGCGACGATCAACGTCAGCAAAGTGGTGATCGACATCGTGCCAGTGACGGCAATGCCATAGGCGCTGCCGAGTTTTGCCGACGAACCAAAGCCGATCACCGCTGCGATGACGAACACCATCAGAATGCGATTGATTGCCGGAATGTAGATTTGCCCCTGGGTGACGCGCGAGGTGTGGCAGATTTTCATGCGCGGCAGATAGCCGAGCTGGATTGCTTCGCGCGTCATCGAGAACGCGCCTGAGATCACCGCCTGCGATGCGATAATCGTCGCGGCCGTGGCGAGCGCAATCATTGGATACAAAAACGGCGCAGGCACAAGGAAATAAAACGGATTGGAGACGGCTTTCGGCTGCGCAAGTAATAGCGCACCCTGTCCGAAATAGTTGAGCACCAACGCCGGCAGTACGAAGGCGAACCACGCGCGGCGGATGGGCGCTCGACCGAAATGTCCCATGTCCGCATACAGCGCTTCCGCGCCGGTGACGGCGAGCACGATCGCACCGAGGTCGAAATACGCCTGTGTGCGATTGCGCAGGAAGAAAGCGATCGCCTCATGCGGACTCAGCGCCCACAGCACCTGCGGATGTCCGGCAATGCTGATTGCGCCGAGCGTCGCCAGCGACAGGAACCAGACAATCATCACCGGCCCGAAGATCATGCCGACCCGATGGGTGCCACGCTTCTGCAGCCAGAACATCAATACGATGATCGCCACCGTCAGCGGCACCACGAAACGCGCCAGCGACGGCGCGGCGACTTCAAGTCCTTCAACCGCGGAGAGCACCGAGATTGCCGGCGTGATCACGCCATCGCCGTAGAACAGCGATGCGCCGACCAGCCCCAGCGCCACGACCCACCATACCGCGCGCTGGTTGCGTGCGACGTCGTGCTGCGCCAACGCCATCAACGCCATGATGCCGCCCTCACCCTTGTTGTCGGCGCGCATCACGAACGACACGTACTTCACCGATACGATGACGACAAGCGACCAGAACATCAGCGACAACACGCCGAGCACATTGTCCGATGTAACCGCCATCGTCGATGACGCGAACGTTGCCTGCAGTGCGTACAGCGGGCTTGTACCGATGTCGCCATAGACAACGCCGAGTGCGCCGAGCGCGAGCGTCGCCATGCGGCGCTTCGCATGACTTCCGCCACAGTCCACCAGCGCGGAAGATTCAGTGATTGTCTGATGCATGGTTCGATTCTTGCGGTGCGATACACGGTCGATTGCGGAAGGGAACGAACCGATCTGGGCATTGCATGCGCCACGCAACGACCGGATCGAACACGGCGCGGATGGTTGCACGAGCCAGCCATGCTTTTGGCGCAATGACCGCAGAATTTACGCGGAATTTACGCCGTGATGACAACGGTTCCACATCCCGATTGCCCGTCGCGGCGCATACTGGATGCAGGCGATCGGGGGTCCGTCGATCGCATCGACGAGGACACACTGTTTGTTGCAAAGATCCCAGCGCAATCTCGTCCTCCACGATGCATCGATCGCCATCGGCACTGTCGCGATGGCGACGGTTGTCGCGTGGGCTGCGCAACATTGGCTCGGCCTGTTCGATCTTTCGATGGTCTTCATCGTCGGCGTGGTGGTGGTTGCCACGCGTACGCGGATGCTCACGGCTTCCATCGCCGCGATCCTGTGTTTCCTGTCCTACAACTACTTCTTCATCGCACCGAAATTCTCCTTTTACATTCATGCGCGCCGCGATCTTGTCGCGGCTTGCCTTTTTCTCGTCGCGGCTGTGGTTGCTGGCCGCCTTGCATCGCGGTTACGCACGCGTGTGCTGGCTTTGCGCGAAGTCAATGCACGCACAACCGCACTGCAGGCACTCGACCGCGAACTCGCAAGCGCGACGAATCTTGATGAAGTGCTGATTGCCGGCTGCGCCACGCTCAGCCGTTGCTGCGGTGCTGATGCGGTCGTGCGTGCAGGCGATATGTCAGCACATTCCGCAGGTGCTCTGGACTTGAAGCCGCATGAACGATCATCCGCGGATGCGGCGCAACTCCGTCGCGTCCCAGCGGGCCGCTTCATCGACGATGGCAGCGAATCGGAATGGTCTTTCTTTCCAATCGAACACGGCGTCGAAAGCACAGGCGTGATCTGTCTGCGATTGCCTGCACAGGTATCACGATTGATCCCGGAATTGCGCGAACTGATCAAAGCGATTGCCAACGACATCGGCCAGTCGATCCAGCGCACGCGCCTGGTCGCCGACCTCGAAGACGCGCGCGTCACCGGCGAAACCGAACGCCTGCGCTCCGCTCTGCTGTCGTCGGTGTCGCACGATCTGCGCTCGCCGCTTGCGGCGATCATCGGCGCCGCCAGTAGCCTCGATCACTACGGTGATGCGATGGATGCCGCCGACCGCCACAGCCTGCTCGAAACGGTGCGGCTCGAAGGCGAGCGACTGGATCGTTACATCCAGAACTTGCTTGACATGACTAGGCTCGGGCACCGCGGACTGGCGATCAGGCGCGACTGGATCGGCGTCGACGAGCTGATCGGTTCGGCCGTCATGCGTTTGCAACGCTATCAACCGGATGCGCGTTTCGCTGTCGCGATCGATCCCGGTCTTCCGCCGATCTGGGTACATCCGGCACTTGTCGAACAGGCCGTTTTCAACGTGCTCGAAAACGCCGTGCGGTTTTCTCCGCCGGGGAATTCCGTCGCCATCCATGCAACTTCGATCACAGGAAAGTTGCGGATCGACGTCATCGATCACGGCCCCGGCATTCCCGAAGACGAACGCGTGCGCATCTTCGACATGTTCTACAGCGTCGAACGCGGCGACAGCGGTCGCAAGGGCACTGGCCTCGGGCTCGCAATCTGCCAGGGCATGATCGGCGCGCATGGCGGGAGCGTGGAGGCACTTCCGGTCCCGAATCGATGCGGAACATTGATCCGGATCACGCTGCCCCGAATCGAACCCGTTGCCGACGTGGCAGCGAGACCTGCGTGATCGACGATATCGTCACCGCGAAGGCCAACAGTTCGCCCGCACGCATTCTCGTGATCGACGACGAGCTGCAGATCCGCAAGTTCCTTGACATCAGCCTACGCGCACAGGGCTATCGCGTGGAAACAACTGGCACGGGCGAATCCGGTCTCGCTGCATTTACGGCACGCGGTGCCGACCTGGTGATCCTCGATCTGGGCCTGCCTGATCGCGACGGCCATTCCGTGCTTGCGCATTTGCGTCGGCATTCGACCGTGCCGGTGATCCTGCTGACGGTGCGTTCGAACGAATCCGAAAAGGTCGCTGCCCTCGACGCAGGCGCGAGCGACTACGTCACCAAGCCGTTTGGCGTGCAGGAATTGATGGCGCGGGTCCGCGCCCTGCTGCGCACTCCCGCGTCCGTGGGCGACGCACCGGAGATGTTCGACGATGGTCGCCTGAGCGTCGATTTCGTGCGCCGAGAGATTTGCGTTGCTGGCGAGATCGTCGCATTGGCCCGCAAGGAATACGCGCTGCTTGCCCTGCTGATCCAGCACGCTGGCCGTGTTGTCACCCAACCCCAACTGCTGCGTGCTATCTGGGGTCCGACCCATCAGGACGACACCCATTACCTGCGCATCCTGGTTGCCAAGCTCCGCGCCAAACTCGGCGACGATGCGGCGGCACCGACGTGGATCGCGACCGAGCCCGGTGTCGGCTTGCGTTTCATCAACAGCAAGCTTTCCGGCCAGTGAGTGCAAGATAAGCGAGCGCACCGCATCCCAAGTCGCGTGTTGTTTTCGAGCCCTATCGGGATGCCTTGAAAATCATCATTAACACTGCCGCACTTCAGGCGTACATTGTGCAAACGGAGTCGGCAGGTTTCGCCGGCTTCGCGGATCGGCAGCATCAGCGAGGATGCCCATGCACGATACCCAACAATCCGTATCCGAAGTCGGCACCGGCAAGTTTCTCGACGCGGCATTGATCGGCTTGCCCGATGCGTTCACCAGCCTGTGGTGCCTGTGGGTGTGGGTTAATCCGTTGGCACTCGGCCCCGAGGCGGTGAAATGCGTCGTGCTGATGATGCTGCTGGAATTCATCCTGCTGAACGCCACCGGATTCTTCAGCGCGTTGCCATTCATGATCAAGTTTGGCCGACACGTGCGTAACGCGATGCTGTTGGGTCTTTGCGCGATCTATCTGGTGTTGATTGCCGGATTCGCAAGCCAGTTCCAGACGGTCTGGCCGTATTTCGCATTCGGATGGCTGGCGGCCAGCAAGCTGGCATGGATCACCCGCAATCGTCGGCGCGGATTCAACGAGCAGATGTGGGTGATGGGCGCATGGGCGATCTCGATGGTCGCGTTTCTGGGTGCAATCGGCATCAGCGTGTCGGAAAGCCTGCCGCAATTCGGCATCACGCCTGACGTCGTCGCCATGCTGCACCTGCCAGTCCATGGCGAATGGGCGGACATGCCGCACAAGGCAGTGGCCTCGGCAGTTTTCTATTTCGCGGCGATGGCCATCTTCAAGTGGTTGTATATCGTGATCCGCACGAACCAGCCATCTCGCGGGGATCGCGCGCAAGGTGATGCGTTCGCCATCGAGGATGTTTGACCCTGACGCGTGGCCGCTGCTTCAGACTTTCGCGAACACCAGCGTTCCGTTGGTTCCACCAAAACCGAAGCTGTTCGACATCACCGTGTTCAATGTCGCCTCGCGGCTTTCGCGCAGGATCGGGAACGCTTCGGCGCGCGGATCAAGATCGGTGATGTGTGCCGAGCCGGCCATGAATCCGTCCTGCATCATCAGGATGCTGTAGATCGCCTCGTGCACGCTGGCCGCACCGAGCGAGTGGCCAGTGAGCGCCTTGGTCGACGACAGCGGCGGCATTGTCACGCCGAACGCTTCGCGCACCGCTTGCAGTTCGACGATATCGCCGAGTGGCGTCGACGTCCCGTGGGTATTGAGATAGTCGATCGGCGCAGTCACGGTCGCGAGTGCCATCTGCATGCAACGCACCGCGCCTTCTCCGGACGGCGCGACCATATCGCAGCCGTCCGAGCTCACGCCGTAACCGACAAGTTCGGCATGGATGCGCGCGCCGCGCGCTTTCGCGTGTTCGTATTCTTCCAGCACCAGGATGCCGCCGCCACCAGCGATGACGAAACCATCGCGACTCATGTCGTACGGACGCGAGGCAGAGAACGGCGTGTCGTTGTGTTTGGTCGACAGCGCGCCCATCGCATCGAACTGCGAGGTCATGCCCCAGTGCAATTCTTCGCCACCGCCAGCAAACACAACGTCCTGCGCTCCGTGGCGGATCAAGTCGGCGGCCGCGCCAATGCAATGTGCGGATGTCGCGCAGGCCGCGGCGATCGAGTAACTCAAGCCGAGCATGCCGAATGCGGTGGCAAGCGTCGCCGACACCGTCGAACACATCGTGCGCGGCAC
>JBDSVN010000197.1:0-9624 GCA_039927175.1 Lysobacteraceae bacterium
AGTGGTGGCTACCTGGCAACACGACCAGGCGGCCATCGCGCAGGCAGGCCATCCGTTCATCGCGCATGGCCGACGTGAAATATGGCGGCGGCGGATCGGCGACGATCAACAGCGTCGGCGCTTCCACGGCGCGCACGATGCTCAGTGCTGCTTCCTCGGTGATGCGCAAATGCGATGGCAGCACCAGGCGCGAATCGCTGCGCCAGCACCAACCGCCTTCGACTGCTTCAAGATTGCGCGACACAATCAGGCGCGCGGCGGCATCGCTCATGTCGCCAACCGCGAGCCGCGCCTTGACTGCGGCTTCAAGTTTCGGAATCACCCGACGCGGCCGCTGGCCTGCCGTACGTCGTGCGGTGACTGCTGCGCGCAGGCGTTCGCCGGCGGTCGTTGCGGCACCAGCGAGAGGGCCGAGCGCTTCGATCACGGCAAGTTTCTCGACGCGCTCCGGTGCGGCAGCGGCAACCATCGTCGCGATCGCCGCGCCCATCGAATGGCCGAGCAGGCACGCACGCGGCCAACCCAGCGCATCGAGTGCATCGAGCGCGTCGTGAATCCAGTCCACGAAGGCATAGTCGTAACCTTCGCCGCGATGCGAAGACGCACCGTGTCCCGGCAAGTCCAGCGCAACGACGTCGAATTCGTGCAGTTGCGGCATCAACGGAATGAAGCTCGCGGCATTGTCGAGCCAGCCATGCATCGCCAACAACGGCGGTCCGTTCCTGCTGCCGCTGCGCAATGCGGCGATGCGTCCGCGCGGACTATCGAGGAAGATCTCCTTCATCACAACCATCCCTGTGCGTGACGGCGCACTAGCGCAGCCAATGCATCGGCATGCGTGGCATCGCTGTTCAACGCAGGCAGATAACGCAACTGCTTACCGCCATTGTGGACGAAGATTTCCGCATTCTGGATCGCGATTTCCTCCAGCGTTTCCAGGCAATCCACCGCGAATCCGGGGCAGGCGACATCGACATTGCGAATGCCCTGCTTCGCCCAGTCGCGCAACACATCAGTTGTCGCCGGCCCAAGCCACGGCTCGCGACCGAAGCGCGATTGATAACTCAATTTCCATTGGTCATCGTCGAGGCCGAGTCGCTGTGCGAGCGCTGTTGCAGTGGCTTCGCATTCGCGCGGATATGGATCGCCATTGCGCACGTAACGTTCGGGAATGCCGTGGAACGACAGCAATAGTTTTTCCGCAGGCGCATCGCCGCGTGCTCGATGAATGTTCGCGGCCAACGCATCGAGCCAACCGTTGTCATCGTGGTAATGACGCACGACGCGTAATTCCGGCAAATCGCTCCAGCTCTTGAATTCGTCTGCGAGTGCATCGAACACCGACGCCGTCGTCGTCGCCGAATACTGCGGATACAACGGCAACACCAGCAGGCGCTGCAATCCCTCGTCGCGCAAACCGCGCAGCGCATCGCGCAGATGCGGATTGCCGTAACGCATCGCCATCCGCACGCGACATTCAGGCAAGCACGCCTGCACTGCATCAACCAGGTCTTGTGTGTGCACGCGCAGCGGCGAGCCACGATCCATCCAGACCTTTGCATAATTTTTCGCGACGCGCGGCGAACGCAGCGGCAGGATCGCGCCGTGCAGTATCGGACACCACAACCAGCGGCTCAGGTCGACCACGCGATAGTCGTGCAGGAACTCGGCCAGGTAACGCCGCACCGCGCCGGCCGTCGGCGCATCGGGCGTGCCGAGATTGGCCAGCAGCACGGCGGTGCGCGCATCTGCGGCTTGGGTCGGTGCAGTCATGGAAGCTCCAACGGGACTCCGATAGTATCGCCCGCAACAGTGCAGGCTCACACCCGATTCATCGCAACGCGCGATACTGCACGCTGTTGCAACCCCCACCCTTTCCCTCCCCCGCCTTGGCAGGAGAGGGAGTCGGTTGGCCCGCTGTGCGTGCCGACCCCATGAAGGAGACCGCCCATGCGTCGAATGACCGCCCTCATCGCAAGCCTGCTGTTGGCAAGCACGTCGCTTCTGTCCAGCGCTGCATTCGCTGGCGCGCCCGAGGAGAATCGTGCACGCGACGCGGTGAGGGTCCTGGACAAGATCATGCGCATTCCCGAGCAATCGGTGCCGCAGTCGATGCTCGACAATGCACATGCGATCGCAGTAATCCCGGGTGTGGTCAAAGCCGGGTTCGTGGTGGGCGGACGTTTCGGCCGTGGGCTGATTTCGGTGCGCAATCCTGACGGTACCTGGAGCAATCCGAGTTTCATCACGATTACTGGCGGTAGTGTCGGCTTTCAGGCCGGCGTGCAGAGCACCGACGTGGTGCTGATCTTCGGAACCCAGCGCGGCGTGGATTCGATCGTGCACGGCAAGTTCACCCTCGGCGCCGACGCATCAGTCGCAGCCGGCCCAGTCGGACGCAGTGCGTCGGCTGCCACCGATGAGCACCTCAAGGCGGAAATCTACTCGTACTCGCGCGCACGCGGACTGTTCGCAGGCGTGGCGCTGGATGGTTCGGCGTTGCAGATCGATGACCGCTCGAATGCCGCCATCTACGGCCCCGATGCCACCCCACGCGCCATCTTCGAAGGTCGCGTGAAGACACCGCCGGCGCCGGTGGTGAGTTTCCGCGACCGGCTTGAGGAATACAGCGCCAGCAAGAACTTCCGCCCGAGTGACCGCGGCATGGCACAGCCATCGCAGCCGGCTCCAATGCAACAACCACCCATGCAGCAGGCACCGAATGACAACGGCCCAATCCAGCCGCAGCCGGCCCAGACCACGCCGATCAAGGACAACTAAACACGCAACCGGGGCGTCTGCGCTATCCTGTCGGCCTGGTTCATTTCTTCCGATTTTCGAGGCGAGAACGCCATGGGTGGTTTCAGCATTTGGCATTGGCTGGTGGTACTGGTCATTGTCTTATTGATCTTCGGCACCAAACGGTTGACTGGCGGAGCGAAAGACGTTGCCAACGCAGTCAAGGAGTTCAAGAAGGCGATCCGCGACGATGACGCGAAGCCACCGGAATCGAAGATCACCGATCCGGTCCAGCAGGCCGTCGACTCGACGAAGCAAGCGCCAACCATCGCTCCGGGCGATGACAAGACGCCGCGCGCCTGAGCGTCACGGCGCCAGCGTAGCGAGCCATGTTTGATATCGGTTTCAGCGAGCTGCTGCTGATCGCAGTGGTTGCGCTCGTCGTGCTCGGCCCCGAGCGCCTGCCCAAGGCGGCGCGTCTGGCCGGATTGTGGGCACGCAAGGCACGCGCGCAGTGGAACGCAGTGAAGGCCGAGCTCGAGAACGAACTCGCTGACGAAGAACTACGGCGCAACCTGCGCGAGACGGCCGACGCACTGCGCGACGGCGCGCAACAGGCACGCGTGATGACGGAATCGTTGCACAACGATCTTGCATCGCCAGCGATCCTGAAACCTGCGCAAGCAACATCCGCTGTTGCGGCTGAAGCGCAAACCTCGTCGAATGTCATCGAGCTGGCAGCGGCCGAAGCCGAGCCAGTCGCTGTCGATGTCGCACCAATTGAGCACGGCCACGATCCCGCGCAACTGAGCCTGCTCGATCCCGATCCAGCATTCCAGATGATGGCCTTGCCTCCGGCATCGAAGCCGACTTCCGATGACTGATTCCACCGAACAGCCAGTCGAGGAAGACCAGGGCCTGATCGCACATCTGATCGAATTGCGGTCGCGCCTGTTGCGCAGCGTGCTGGCGGTGTTGCTGGTGTTCGTCGCGTTGCTGCCGTTCGCGAAGAAGCTGTATTCGTGGCTCGCCGAGCCTCTGTTGTCGCGCCTGCCGCCCGGCTCGCACCTGGTTGCGATCGACGTCGCTTCACCGTTTTTCGTGCCAATCAAACTGTGCTTCTTCGCTGCGTTGATGATCGCGATGCCGATGGTGATCTACCAGCTCTGGGCCTTCGTCGCGCCCGGTCTTTATCGCCACGAAAAACGGCTGGCGACGCCATTGCTGATTTCGGCCACCGCGCTGTTCTACGGCGGCTGCGCGTTCGCGTATTTCCTGGTGCTGCCGATGGTGTTCAAGTTCCTCACCAGCGTGACCCCGGAAGGCGTGTCGATGATGACCGACATCCGCCATTACCTGGATTTCGTCGGCATGATCTTCATCGCCTTCGGCTCGAGCTTCGAAATTCCGGTCGCAGTGGTGATCCTGGTCGCGCTCGGCTGGGTATCGCTGGCACAGCTCAAGGCTGCGCGACCTTATGCAATCGTCGGCAATTTCATCATCGCCGCGATGATCACGCCGCCGGATGCGGTGTCGATGCTGATGCTCGCGATCCCGCTGTGCTTTTTGTACGAAATCGGCATGCTCGCCGCGAAACTGGTCGCCAAGCCGGCAGCGATCATAGAGCAGCAATGAGTGCGCAGGACCTGCCGCGTTCGCCGGCCGGGTTCTGGAAGCGCTATGTCGCTTATTTCATCGATGTCGTCCTCGTGTACATCGTGGTGGACGTGCTCGCCAACCTGTTGCTGCCGACGCAGGGCGCGAACAACATCGGCCAGTTGCGCGCGATGGTGGCGACGTTGCAGAACCAGCAATCGGTATCGCCGCAGCAAACCGCGATGCTCACCGACACGATCGCGCAACTCACCGGCGCGATGTTCTTTTTCAGTTTCGCCTATGCGCTGGTCGCCGGCATCTATTTCGTGTTGTGCGAATCCTCGGTGTGGCAGGCCACGCTCGGCAAACGGCTCATCGGCATCAAGGTGGTGGATGTCGATGGACAACGCATCGATCGCGTGCGCGCGCTCGGTCGCTTCCTCGCAGCGGGTTTGTCGTGGTTGAGTTTGAACATCGGCCATGCGATGGCAGCCTATCCGCCGCAACACCGCGCCTTGCACGATTACCTCGCCGGTACACGCGTGGAAAATACCGATCCTTCACGCCCGCAGATGCCGTTCTGGGGCTGGTTGATCATCGGCCTGCATGCCTTGCTGTTCCTGCTTGGCATCGTTGCCATCGTTGTTGCGATGGCTACGGTTGTCGATGCCATCAATCAGTTCTGAGTTGCATGTTCAAGCAGCGATCTGCTGCGCGATTCTACCATCGTCTTCACCAAGCGTATCGCGCCAAGCGAGATAGTTGACGCCAAAAAAGATCGCGTACATCAACAGCATCAATCCCATGTAAATCGGGAAGATAACGAGGAATGCCAACGCCTTGCTGGCCAATCCAAGCAGCACTGCAATCAGCCCGATTACCAGTGCGACAATCAGCACCACGACCAGCAACACGACGCTCATCACCAGATAGAACGCGATAAATGCCGCAAGATTGCGCAGCGTTGCGGAGAATCCGTCGGCAATGCAGGTCAATGGCGAACGCGATGTCATCGCCGCCTGCGTCATCGCCAGGTTGTATGCCGTCGCCATCACGACCAGCACGAAAGTGAACACCACGAGCCACAGGAACAGCCCGTTCGGTGCGACGGGAAGTATCGGCGGTTTGCCGGGTTGCGCGGACAGGATGGCCTTGACGAATTCAACTAGATAGCCATCGCCAATGACGGCGTTCGCAACGAACAGCACGGCTGCGTACAGCACCATCGAGATCAGCGCGATGGAGATCATCCGCGAGGCAGTGCCTTGTTCGCGATAGACATCGAAAATGGAGGATGCCTGTACCTGCATCCCGCAATCACACGCCTGCAGCAATCGGAACAATCCTCCGAGCGCCGGTGGAATGACGACGGAATTGACCAGCATGAAGACCAGCATCACGGCCAGTTGCTTGCTTGAGTTCATCGACCGCAAGGAGAGCAGCACGACCTGTTGCAGGATGGCCGGCACGAGGATGACCAGGAGCAGCAACGCGCAAGCACCAAGAATCGTGCGCGGATTCCTGCGAAGCATGGCGAACGCTTCATCGATCCACCTGAAGGTCGTGCCTATGGAAATACTTTTGACGGTCATCGTGGATTCCGGTGTTTGTTGAACGGATGGAATGCGCTTCAGCGCGGATTGCGCGACTGCGCATGATGCACAAACCGGCGCAGCAACTTGCGCGCAAGCGGCGCGGCGCGCACGCCGCGATGCACTGCCGCCGCGTCAATCTTCTCGTGCAGCAACTTGTCGCGACGCGCATCAATGTAGCCATGCATCATCGCGGTATTGAATTCGGGATGAAACTGCACGCCCCAGGCCGAATCGCCCCAGCGGAATGCATGGCATCCGTCCTTGTCAGAACGCGCGAGTCTGACTGCACCATCGGGCAATCGGGTGACCGACTGCAGGTGCGTCGCATGCGCTTCGAATGCCGACGGATGCCCGCCGAACAAGGGATCACCGTCAGCCGTATCGAGCCGTTCGATCCGCACCGTGCCAATCTCGCGTCCGCCCGGGTTGTAATCGACATCGCCGCCGAGCGCATGCGCGATCAACTGGTGGCCGTAACAGATGCCGAACAGCGGCATGCCTGCATGCGCAGCATTGCGTAACCATGCGGCGCTGCGTTCGCTCCAGTCGAGGCGCTCGGTCACCATCGCGCCCGATCCAGTGATCATCGCGCCGGCAAATCCATCTCGCTCCGGCAACGCATCGCCATCGATCACGCGATAGACCACGGCCTGTTCGGCGCGCAATCCGGCGGCGACGCGAATCCAGTGCGCGAAGCTGCCGAAGCGGCGCAGCGAGGGCGCCGGATCGCCGGTTTCGATGATGAGGAAAGGCGCGTCCGTGGTCATATGCGTGTCCTCATTGCCAAGTGTTCAATCCTGCGGAGGCAGGGTGGACAGGAGTTCCTCGACCGTGGTCAGGCCCTGCACGACTTTCTCCGTGCCGGCCATGCGCAGCGGCCGCATGCCCTCGCCAATCGCTGCGCGGGTGAATCCAACCAGATCCATGTCGGAACGGATCATGCTGCGCAGCGGCGGCGTGATGGTCAACATTTCGTACAGGCCCACGCGTCCGAAGAAACCGGTGTTGCGGCACTCGATGCAGCCTTTCGGCACGAACGCAGTCGTCGGCAGCGGCGATGGATGATGGCGATCGTGCAATGCAAGCCAGCCCGCTTCCGCAACCGGCCCTGGTTGCTTGCAATGCGGACATAGCGTGCGCACCAGACGCTGCGCGAGCACGCCGTTGAGCGTGGATGCAACCAGGTAATACGGCACGCCGAGATCGATCAGCCGCGTGATCGCCGATGGCGCGTCGTTGGTGTGCAGCGTGGACAGCACAAGGTGTCCGGTCAGCGCCGCTTGCACTGCCATCTGTGCCGTTTCAAGGTCGCGGATTTCGCCGATCATGATGATGTCCGGATCCTGCCGCAGCAATGTGCGCACGCCGGATGCGAAGGTAAGATCGATTTGCGGATGCACCTGCATCTGGTTGAACTCGGGCGCGATCATTTCGATCGGGTCTTCGACCGTGCACACATTGACGTCGCCTGTGGCGAGCCGGCGCATCGCCGAATACAAGGTGGTGGTCTTGCCCGAACCGGTTGGCCCAGTCACCAGCACGATGCCGTGCGGGCGCTCCACGAGTTCATTCCACGCTGTCGCTTCACCCGCATCGAAACCGAGTTGTTCGAGTGTCTTGAACGCGGTGTCCGGATCGAAGATGCGCATCACGCACTTCTCGCCGAACGCGGTCGGCATCGTCGACAGGCGCATCTCGAATTCACGGCCGCCGGGCGAACGCGTCTTGATGCGGCCATCCTGCGGTCGCCGACGTTCACCCAGATCCATCCGACCCAGCACCTTGATCCGGCTGACCACCGCGATCATCACCGGCGTCGGCAATTCGAACACCTTGTGCAGCAAACCGTCGATGCGAAAACGCATGCGGCTGATATCGCGGCGTGGTTCGAGATGGATGTCGGACGCGCGCTGTTCATAGGCGTATTGCAGCAGCCAATCCACGATGTGCACGATGTGGCGATCGTCGGCACCGACTTCGCCCGCGCGCCCGAGTTCGACCAGCTGCTCGAAGCTCGGCATGCCGTTCGGCTGCTCGCGATTCTCGCGCGCCCCGCGCACCGATCGCGTGATGCCGAAGAATTCCATCGTGTAGCGGTGCAAGTCGAGTGGGTTCACGACCACCAGATCGACCTCGCGACGCAGCAGGTTGTGCAGATCGGGCATCCAGTCGAGGTCAGTCGGCTCGCTGGTCGCGAGCAGCACGCGATCGAGCTGCACGTCCAGCGGCAGGATGCGATGCCGTTGCGCATACGCATGCGAAATGATCGCCGTGACCGAAGGCACGTCCACCTTGGTCGGATCGATCCGCAGGTAGGGCATTCCAACTTCGCCTGCCAACCACTCGGACATCCGGTCCAGGCTGAGCTCGACACCCGGCGTGCGCACACCCGGCAATTTCAGGTTCGCCAACAACACCAGCGGATGCACGTCGACGACATTGCGCGTCTCGCGCGACGCGGCACCGGCGCGTGCTGCATCCGTTGCCGTGATCAGCCCATCCTCGACCAGCGCAAGCAGGATGCGATCCACCGCCAGCCGGCCCGGCGGCAAACGCTGCGGATGCGGCACGGCGCGAAGGTGTGGATCGGCGGGCAGCGATTGTTTCAAGGGCGTCGACGGATCGTGCGGCAAGAGACGGCAGCTATACTAGCGTCTTTCATTCGCAAGCCCACTGCATGCCAGCGCCAGCAGCAGCACCCGTCACCTTCCAGCAGCTCATCCAGTGCCTGAACGCCTATTGGGGCGAGCGCGGTTGCGTGCTGATCCAGCCGCTTGATCTCGAAGTCGGCGCGGGCACGTTTCATCCCGCGACCTTCCTGCGCTCGCTCGGGCCGGAGCCGTGGAATGCAGCCTACGTGCAGCCATGCCGACGCCCGACCGATGGTCGTTACGGCGACAATCCCAATCGCCTGCAACGCTATTACCAGTATCAGGTGGCGATGAAGCCGAGTCCGGACAATATCGTCGAACTCTACTTTGGTTCGCTACGTGAACTCGGCATCGATCCGCTCGTCCACGATCTGCGGCTGGTTGAGGACAACTGGGAATCGCCAACACTGGGCGCGTGGGGACTGGGCTGGGAAGTGTGGTTGAACGGGATGGAAGTCACCCAGTTCACCTATTTCCAGCAGGCCGGCGGCATCGAATGCAAACCGGTGCTCGGCGAGATCACCTACGGCCTCGAGCGCCTGTGCATGTATTTGCAGAACGTCGATTCAGTGTTTGACATCGTCTGGACGCACGGCCCGCAAGGCACGGTGTATTACCGCGACGTGTATCACCAGAATGAAGTCGAGCAGAGCGCCTACAACTTCGAACACGCCGACGTGGCCGAACTATTCCATCGCTTCGACGCTTGCGAAAAGGAAGCGTTGAAGCTCGTGGAACTCGGGCTGCCATTGCCGGCCTACGAGCAAGTTTGCAAGGCTTCGCACTGTTTCAACCTGCTCGACGCGCGTCGCGCGATCAGCGTGACCGAACGCCAGCGTTACATCCTGCGCGTGCGCACGCTGTCCAAGGCCTGCGCCGAAGCGTATGTCGCCAAACGCGAGCAATTGCGTGCGCCGCAGGAGACCGCGCATGTCTGATTCGACGTCCTTGCTGATCGAGGTCGGCACCGAAGAATTGCCGGTCAAGGCCTTGCCCGAGCTCGCTCAAGCTTTTTTCAACGGCATCATCGCGGGCCTTGAAAA
>JBDSVN010000198.1:0-15958 GCA_039927175.1 Lysobacteraceae bacterium
CACGCCCCTTGTGGACGTGATGTTGGTGTTGTTGATCATTTTCATGATCACCACGCCGCTGATGAAGCACAAGATCGATGTAAAACTACCCAATGCGGTCTTGACCAAGAAACCGGATGCCCTGACCCATCCACCAATCACGGTCACCATCAAGGCTGATGGCAGCGTGTTCTGGAATGATGAGCCGGTTGACCAGGCGCTTCTTGAAAGTCGGCTTGCCACCACTGCGCAATTGACACCGCAACCGGAGATGGACATCCGCGCCGACAAGACCACGCGCTACGGGACGATCTGGTCGGTGGTGCGCACGGCCAAGGACAACGGCATGCTCAAGGTAGGTTTCATCTCCGCGCCTCACGGCCAGCATCATCAATAACTGGATTTGAGGGCGAGCCAATGGCATTCAGTAGTGGAAACAGCGACGGCCCGATTGTGGACATGAACGTCACACCCCTCGTGGACGTGATGCTCGTGTTGTTGATCATCTTCATGGTGACCATGCCGCCGATGACCTATCCGATCGGCGTGGATCTGCCGCAGCCGTCGATCACGCCGCCGCCCCCAACGCAGGCAACGCCGATCGACTTGAAAATCGATGCCAACGGCCAGATCACGTGGAATGGCAGCTCAATGCCGATAGACGCATTACTCGGCACGATGAAGGTCGAGGCCCAACGCTACACAAATGTGGCCGATCAGCCGGTCATCCAGATCGACCCCGACAAGGATGCGCAATACGACAGATTGGCGCTGGTGTTGGCCGATGCCAAGAATGCCGGTTTGATCAAGATCGGGTTCGTGGACAACGGGCAGCGATAAACACGTGTAATCGTTGTGAAAAACGCCGCCCATGGGCGGCGTTTTGTTGTACGCGATCGCCGGGCGCAGCGAGCGTCAAGTACTTGCGTGTGCCGAAGCGATGATGCGCAGGTAGGCCGAAACCGTGTCGTGCAATCCCGCGTAGAGCGCTTCACCAATCAACGCGTGTCCGATCGACACTTCACGGATGCGCGGCACGGCACGCAACAAAGTCGCTAGATTGGCCTGGTCCAGGTCGTGTCCGGCATTCACATCCAATCCGACTGCATGTGCGCGCTGCGCCGTCTCGAAACAGGAAGCGAGCGCCGATTTCGCATCGCCGCGCGCATGCGCCTCGGCATAAGGGCCGGTGTAGAGCTCGATGCGGGTTGCACCCATCGCCGCCGCATCTTCCAGCCGCGCCGCACCGCAGTCCATGAATAGCGACACCCTGCAGCCCAACGACGTGAATGTCTTCACCAGCGGCGCAAGCCGAAGACCGTCGCGCGCCAGGTCGAAGCCATGATCCGAGGTCAGTTGGCCGTCGCCATCCGGAACAAGGGTGACCTGGGTAGGGCGCGTTTGTTCAACCAGTGCCAACAGGCCGGGGTAGTCAGCACGCACAGGCGCAAACGGATTGCCCTCGATGTTGAACTCGACGCGATCCCGGCAAAGATCGGCCAGCATGCGAACATCGTCGGGCCGTATATGGCGCTGTTCGGGCCGTGGATGTACGGTAAGACCGCCACAGCCGGCCGAGATCACCGTTTCCGCAGCAGAACGCAGGTCAGGCCGTTCGCCACCGCGCGAATTGCGCAGGACGGCGATCTTGTTGAGATTGATGCTCAGCAGTGTTGTCGGAGGGGTCATTGCGCAAGCGTAGCAGCTCGTTTCCGAATGCAGATATGGCGTATCGCTGCTTGCGCACGATCCGGCGTTGCGTGACAACAATCACACAACGACACATTGCACGACTCCAACATCCGGCACAAACGGCCAACACCCTACATTCAAGACCAGATGCGCATCATACTGACCAGATGCAGGGGGCAATCCGAGCAATCGTGTGGGGCATGCTGCTGGCGGTTTGTTGCTGGCACGGTAGCGCGTTGGCGTTTCCAGGTGACCCGTTGCTGCAACGATTCACGCCGGCTGACTTCAAGGCGACGCCTTATCTCTTCGGCATTGCGGAAGATTCCAGCGGAAGGCTGTATGTCGGCAATGGTGATGGGGTGCTCCGTCTGCAGGGGCGCGAATGGGAAACCATCGCCTTGCCCGGCGGCATGGCGGCATACGCGCTTGCCCGCGCTCGCGACGGCCGCGTGTATCTGGCTGGGCACGACAGTTTCGGCGTGATCGTCACGGCGGGTGACGGCCATGCCGTCTATCACGATCTGCGCGATGCGTTTGGCCTGAAGGGAGAACAGCGCACGCTGGGCTGGATGTCGCAGGTGATCCCGGTCGAAGACGGCGTGTATTTCAGAGCGCAAACGCGCCTGCTGTTCTACCGGTTCGACGGCCAACACAAGCAATGGCCGATGCCGGAAGACGAAGGCACTTTAAGTGCATGGCGCGGCCATTTGTATAACCAGAACAAAACCGGTGGGCTGCGCCGGTTTGAAGATGGACGACTGACGCCGGTTTCAGGCGGCGAGTTGATGCGGGAACACCGCGGCGCAGAACTGATCGATCAAGGCAACAGTGCGTTGGCCGTGTCGGTCAACGGATTCTTTCGACTGCATGCTGGCCAGGTCACCGCGCTTGACGTGCCACCGATGCCGAAGACAGCTGGCATTTTTCAAAGTGTCCACGCATTGCCAGGCGGCGACTTCGTTGTTGGAACAACGACCGGCAATTTATTGCTGTACGACGCTTCTGCGCACCTGTTGGCACAGTACAAGATTGCACAATCGAGTATCGGCAGCCTGGAGTACGACGCCGAAAACGGATTGTGGGCCAGCAGCGAAGACGAACTGGTACGGCTGCAGTTGCCATCGCCGTGGTCGCGCATCGACGTGGGCAACCTGGGCGGCGTCATTGGCGATTGCGAATTGCATCGCGATGCATTGTGGCTCGCAGTTGGCTCGCGCGGTCTCGCGCGCATGACCGACAAGAATGGCATCGTCGGAACCGATTGGATCGCTGCCGAGGACAAGCAACAGATCTTCGGCTTGACCAGCACTGCCAATGGGTTGCTGGTTGCCAATGACAGCGGAATCGACGTGATCGGCGATGACGACCAGGTCAAGCAATTGGCGCATCACGGACAGCCAGTTTTTTCATTCGTGATGTCGCGTTACGACCATGACCTTGCTTATGCCGCGGGCGATGAGGGCGTGTACCTTCTGCGTCGCCGCGATCGGCAATGGACGGTCGCCGCATTGTTTGCAGCCCCCGAGCTGGCAACCCAGATCGTGGCCGAAACAGCGTCGGGAGTGATCTGGATCAACAACACGCGGGGCATGCCGGAACGCTGGAGCATCGATACCCAAAATGCGCGGCTGCTCAAACGCGAACACTTTGCGCTTGATGCCCCGGGACGCAGTCCGGACGCAAACCAGTCGACGCAGCTGATCGTTCTTTCCGGAAAGGTGTACGTGGTCCTGGACAAGGATGCTTATGTCTTCGATGGCAAGGCCTTCGTGCCATTTGCAGGACCGCCGTTCACCTACATGCAGAGCCCGAATTCATTTACCGTACTCGAAACGCCGATCGGCGCTTTCGCCTATACCGGCAGCAGGCTTTATCGGCGCGACAGCAAAGGACAGTGGAAGCAGGAAGATATCGGTGCGCAATATCCCGCATCGCAGTCGTTGTTGCGTTACGGATCCGATGGCGTACTGCGACTTAGCGTGTGGCGCGCATTGTTGCAATACGACCCGACCGCAAAGGCAGCACGGCCATTGCCGTCGTTGGCAATCCGCTTGACCAGCGTCAGCAGGACGCTGGCAGATGGACAAATTGAAGACTTGCCGATAACGACGGGCGCGCCAGCAGTCTTCGAATACGATCAGACGCTCAACCTGCATTTTGCCGTGTTCACCGCAGAGCCCGGAGTGGAATACCGCTATCGATCACCTGGTCTTTTCGACGCGTTCACAAGCTGGCGCGATCAGCCCACTGTGGGTTTCAGCGGGCTCGATCAGCCTGGCGAACACATGGTCGAAGTGGAAGCGCGCCTTCCCAGCGGTCGAGCCGTACTGCCCCTGCATTACACGTTCTCGATCGCGCCACGCTGGTACCAGATGACCCTCGTGCGCTTGCTTGGTGCATTGGCTGCATTGCTGTTGTTGCTGGTGCTCGTGCGTTGGAGGGAGCGACGCCAGTCGCGTCAGTATGCACAGCGCCAACGCCAGCTGGAGGCAAAGATCACTGAGCGCACGCTCGATCTCGAAGCTGCCAATCGCAAACTGGAAGAACTTGCAACCGAGGACGGCCTGACCGGCGTCGCCAATCGCCGCGCGCTCGAGACAGGCTTGCAGCGCGAATGGCGGCGCTGCCTCGACTTGCGCGCTCCGATCGCGCTGTTGATGATCGATGTCGACCACTTCAAGCAATACAACGACCGCCATGGTCATCTTGCAGGCGATGGCGTGCTCAAGGACGTGGCTCGCCAGCTCGCGGACGGGCACGATCCGCAACGCGAATTGCTGGCACGTTACGGCGGCGAAGAGTTCTGCCTGCTGTTACCGGGCATTGCCATGGATGCGGCGCGACAGCGTGCCGAAGTGCTACGCAAGCTGTTCGATGGCAGCACATCGGCAGTGACGGTCAGCATCGGCGTTGCCGCATGCGTGCCGCGCAGCGCCGATGGAGCGGAAGAGTTGCTGCGTTCCGCAGACCAGATGCTGTACGAAGCCAAGCGCCGTGGCCGCAACCAGGTCGTGGTCGCCGACAACCAGTAAGTCAGCGAACGACCGCGCAGCACTGCGGCAGCGCGATATTGTCGCGACAAGCCAGCGCCACGGTGTGGGTTTCTGCTGGTGCAAGTCGGTGAAAACGCCATTCCGCCGCATCTCCTGCTTCCGGCGGAAGCGCCACGACCCGAGGCGATGTGTCGTTGTCGCTAATGGCAAAACGCCAAGCGGCCAGCCGCCCGTAAATACCAGTACCGGTCGCCTTGCAGGAGGCTTCTTTTGCGGTCCATGAACGCAGGAATGCACGCCGCGCATGTTCTGGATCCATTGCACGAAGTTGTTCCGCTTCGTCGGCAGCGAACCAACGGGTCGCCAGCCGATCTACCGGAAGCGTGCGGTCGCAGCATTCGATATCGATGCCGACACGGCCGCAGCCTGCAATCGCAATCACGCAGCCGCCGCGCGTATCGCTGAGGTTGAAATCGGGCGCAGCAGCGTGCGACAGGTACGGACGCCCTTTTGATTCACGTTCGAAGCCCAATGCATCGGGCGCCAGCGGTAGGTAACGCGCCAACAGCGTGCGCAGGATTGTATCGGTGCGTAGGCGACGACTTGCGGCTGGTGGCTGCAACTGTTCGGGCCACCACCAGACATGCAGTGCATCCGAAGCCAGCGCTTGTTTGCTTGCAAGCTGGTCCAGCGCAACTGGCTGCCAGAGCATCTTGATTCGTAGCCTAGACGGAACCCGGAGGCGACCCGTCGGCGCTTTCGTCCACTGGAGCGCGCAAACCGGGCTCTATCAAACCGGGTTCTACCTGTTCGCGCAGCACGCGCAATTCTTCGGGAGAGAGGGCGCGGACATTGCGGGTGGCGCCACCAACGCGCGCAGCCAGCAACAACAGCATCGCGGTGACCACCAACACCAGCGCAACGAGCATGCATGCGACGCCGAGCGCGAATGACGTGGTGAAAAACGGCACCAGGAAACAGGCGACCGCTAACAGCAACAGGATCCAGGCCATGGCTCGTACTTGCGGGGGCGACCGACGCAGTCTAGCCGATCCCGTCGATTGCGACTGCGTTCCGTGTACCTCCGGCTGCCTAGAGGATTGGCGAAAACAAGCGTGCAACCGCCTCGCCCAGGCGCTGCGCGAAAGAGGGCTTGGGGGGCGGTTTCGGTACTTCGCGGGAGGCCGCGAGGTCGGCGCTGAGGATGTGCTCCAGGTCGGCCGCAACGCCCTGGTCGCAGAACAACACCGACAACTCGAAGTTCAACCGGAAGCTGCGCGTATCAAAATTCGCGCTGCCGATCACCGCGAACTCATTGTCCACCAGCAGCGCCTTCGAATGCAGCATGCGCGGGCCGTACAGATAGATGCGTACCCCGGTCAGCTGCAGGCGTTCGAAATACGAACGCGCGGATGCGTCCACCAACCACGAATCGCTGCGCGCCGGCAGCAGCAAGCGCACGTCAAGGCCGCGCATTGCCGCGCCACCCAGTGCAAACAGGGCAGCGCTACTCGGCACGAAATACGGAGTGGAGAGCCAGACGCGCTGTTCGGCGCGATGGATCGCTTCGACGTGCACGCGATGGATTGGCTCCCAGGGATTGTCCGGTCCGGCGGGCAGCACCTGCGTGCAGATCGCGCCCTCGGTTGCCGGTGCAAACACATCGAACTCGTCGAGCTTCTGCTCGGTGACGTAGTGCCAATCCTCCAGCCATGCGGTCTGCAGCCAGCGCACGGATTCGCCTTCAAAACGCAGGTGCAAATCGTGATATGCGTTCGGATTCACCCGTTCGTTTTCATCGTCGGTGATATTGATGCCGCCGGTGAATCCGACACGTCCGTCGCAAACCACGATCTTGCGGTGCGAACGCAAGTTGAGCTTCGGCCGCAAGAATAGAGTCAACCACCAGCGCACCGGATGGAACCACGCGAGTTCGACGCCTGCTTCGCGCATCGGCGCGATGAAGGAGCGCTTGAGTTTGCCCGAACCGACGCCATCAAGCAGCAGGCGCACTTTGATGCCGGCGCGTGCGCGCTCGATCAGCGCATCGCGGAAACGCGTGCCACTGCCATCACCGGCAAAGATGTAGTACTCGACGTGGACATGTTTCTTGGCTTCAGCAATCGCAGCGATGATGGCATCGAATGTGGCGCCGCCATCGACCAGCAAATCGACGCGCGTACTGGAACGCATCGGAAACCCGGTCGTTGCCGTGCCAAGACGACCCAGCGCAATGTCGTCCGAAGTTGCCACGCCGCGTTCTAAACAGCCTGCCAGTGCGCGTTGGCTGCGCAGGCGTTTCCGGCTTTGCCGACGGAGCCGCTGCGGACCGAAGGCGTAATAGATCACAAAGCCGATGTAAGGCAACGCTGCGAGCGCGAGCAACCAACTTAATGTTGCGACCGGCTCGCGTTGTTGCAGCACAATCCACGTCGCCAGCACGACCATGTAGCACAGCCATCCAGCCACGAAGAGCGGCAGCAAGTGCTCCGGCACGAAGAACCTGAGGAAGTGCATCGCGGGATTGTGTCAGAAATGCATGCGATCAAGGATTGTGCAGCGCTGCGGCGGTGGCGAGATCAGGCGTTGCCACCGTGGTTGCGATGGATTGCAACCACGTATTCGACTTCGCGCCGTGATCCCAGAAACACCGGCACGCGCTGGTGCAATTTTATCGGCTGCACATCAAGCATGCGCTCGCGGCCAGTACTCGCCGCACCTCCCGCCTGCTCCACAAGAAAGGCCATCGGATTGGCTTCGTACAACAGGCGCAGCTTGCCGCCTTGCGCCTTGATTTTCGCATCGAGTGGATAGATGAAGACGCCGCCGCGGGTGAGGATGCGATGCACGTCGGCCACCATGCTCGCCACCCAGCGCATGTTGAAGTCCTTGCCGCGCGGACCTTCCCTGCCAGCGAGCATTTCGGCCACGTAATGTTGCATCGGTGCTTCCCAGTGGCGCTGGTTCGACACGTTTGCGGCGAATTCCTGGGTTTCTTCCGGAATCTGGATGTCGCGGCGGGTCATGATGAACGTGCCCAGTTCGCGATCGAGCGTGAAAGCATGCGTTCCGTGGCCAACGGTCAGCACCAGCATCGTGCTCGGCCCGTAGGCGGCATAGCCTGCGGCGACTTGCGCGCTGCCGGGTTGCAGGAAATCTTCGTCGGTCGCGGTGGTCACGCCCTCGGGGCAACGCAGCACGGAAAAAATCGTGCCCACGGAAATGTTGACGTCGATGTTCGAGCTGCCGTCGAGCGGATCGAACACCAGCAGGTAATTGCCGCGCGGATAGCGGTCCGCGATCGGTTGGCAGTGATCCATTTCCTCGGATGCGCAGGCGGCCAGATGTCCGCCCCAGGCGTTGGCTTCCAGCAGGATCTCGTTCGAAAGCACATCGAGTTTTTTCTGCGCCTCGCCCTGGATGTTGCCAGTCCCCGCATCGCCGAGCACGCCGCCCAGATCGCCCTTGCCGACCGCGATCGAGATCATCTTGCAGGCGCGCGCGACGACTTCGATCAGCAGGCGCAAGTCGGCATTGATGCGTCCTGCCTGCTGTTCCTCGATCAGGTAACGGGTGAGCGAGATGCGGTTCATGATGGCCTCGGTTACGGCGAAGCCGGCATTGTACGTTTTGGATTGGACATCGGCAGTTCCGCCGATGCGGCCTGCGCCATGAAAAACGGCCATCCGAAGATGGCCGTTGGGGTCGATCAATTGCAATTGGCGCTGGATCAGAAGCGCGCTTCGAATCCGACGCTGAACAACTCGGCCTTGAGGCCAGAACCGCCATCGTTGTAGAGGTAGTTCACGCTCATGCCGTAGGCATTGGTGAAGTCATAACCGGCGCCGACACCAAAATAGCCCTTCGTGGTGCTGCCGCTATTGCCACCCACCTTGGCCTGCAGGCGGTCGACACCTGCGCGACCGTCGATGAAGAACCCGGTCTGGTTCTGGTCAAAATGGGTCTTGGCGGCAATGCCGAGGCCCCAGGCATCAACGGTCACCGAATGATGGTCGCCGAAGTTCGTGTAGTGGCCTTCAACGGCAAAATTTGGGTTGAAGTAATAACCCACGCCGACCGCGCCGCCGAAGGCATCGTCATGGCCCAGGCCGCTCGCTGCAATTCGGCCCGAGCCGATATCGCCACGGATGTACCAGTTGTTGTCGGCTGCAGAAGCCATTGAGGACAAGCCAGCCAGGGCCAGCAGGGAAGCGAGAAGCAGGGACTTTTTCATGAAATTTCCAATTATTGAAGAATGAAGCCGCTATTCGGCGGGCGTAAGCTATAGGCGCGAACCTAAATTGTCAATATTTCGTTAATCAAAAGCCGGTGCTTCCTGGTGTCGCCGCGATCATTCATTCATGAAGAACGCGATCTCGCCGAGCAGAATGCGGGTATATCGCGGATCCTGACAGGGCATTTCCCAAGAGTGATCGGCGCGAAATAGTGCACGCAGTTCCGGCCTCAGTTCTCGACCGGGATGCCGCCTCCGGTGGCGGCGATGACGCGATTGCGACCCGCGCGCTTGGCGCGATACAACGCTGCGTCTGCATCAATGCACAGTTGCTGCAGCCGGTAGCCGGAAACATTGCTGGAGGCAAGGCCGAAACTTGCGGAAATCGATACCGTATGACCGTCCACACCCATTGCTGTGGCGCCAATTGCCAGACGAATGCGCTCGGCGATCTCCATGCCCTGGTCGCGCGAGCATCCATGCAACAGGATGCAGAACTCTTCACCACCCAAGCGACCAAACACGTCGATGGAACGCAGGTGTTGCTGGCAGATGGCGACCGCGTGCCGCAGCACGGCATCGCCGGCGGCGTGGCCATGGGTATCGTTGACCAGCTTGAAATGATCGAGGTCGATCGAGATCATGCAGGCTGCATCCTGTGATTTTTCCAGAAGCTGCAAGACCCGACTGGCCTCACTGATGAAGTGCTGATGGTTGTAGATGCCAGTGAGCCCGTCTCGATGGGACACCGCTTTGAAGCGAAGTTGTGACCGCTTGATCCGGTACAGCGAGAACACGATGGAGGCGAGCGCCAACAACAGCAGCGCAACAGAAAGTCGGCTGGTTTCCACAGCTTTCCTGTCCAGCGCCTGCTGCAAGCGCAACACGTTGTTTTGTCTGGCCAACGCTTCGGTCTCCAGCCTTTGCGCCAGGGTCTGCTGTTGCACCATCTGGTAGGCCATGGCCCGTGAGTTCATGTCGGTTAGCTCGCTCGTGTATTGGGTTGCATACTTCTCGTAAGACGCCAGCGCCGCTGGCTGCATCGCCCTGCTTTCTCTCGGCCTGGTAGAGCACTTTGTAGGCATCCATCAACGACGGACTAATCTCGTTCGGGCTGGCCGATGCCACTCTGGCCAGTGCCGAAATTTTTGCATTCGAGTAGTCGGCCAATTGCCAGTAGGCGCGGGCAAACATGTTCTGGGAATCCTGGATGCGATTGTAAAGACCGTGCACCTTGATGCCCGGTTCGGTGCGTCGTAACAGGGCGATGGCCTTTTTCGCCTGGCCTTCCTGCAGGAGCACGTCGGCCATCATCATCCATAGCGCGTCGGCAAAAACTGGCTGTTGGGCAGCCAGGCACGTGTCGATGGCTTGTTGCAGGATCGGCGCTGATGAAACCAGTTTTTTGCTGTTGAAGAGTGCCTCGGCCTGCATCGTGCGCGGATTGCACAGTGTTTCGCCGGGAGGAAGCGCGTCTTCCATCATCCGTGCGTACTTGATTGCGATGTCGTCTTGTCCTGCCGAACCGAGCAACTGCGAAAGAAATGTCAGGGTCTGGAAGCGGGCCAGCTTGTCCTTGATGTTGGGCAGGTTGGCCGTGATGCGGTTGGCCAGCGCAAAAGCCTCCTCGTAATGGCCATTGCTCTGCAAGTCGTCCATCAGCAGTGCCGATGACTTGGCCGCCAGCGCGGCATCGCCCGAGTGATCGATGACGTCTCTGAGCAATGGCTCGGCCTTGGCGATATCGCCTTCGAACGATGCCTGCCATGCTTCGAGATAACGCAGATACCATTGCTCGGCTGGGGTCAGCCCGGCAAATCCATCGCGAAGCTGTTTCAACTGGCGCACGAAACGCGAGTTATCGATGGTGCGCAGATGCTCGGTTTGCTGGAGCAGTGTTGTCGCGTCAAGCGTTGGCGCGGCAGCATGCGCCGCGTGGGCTAACAAGCACAAAGCCAATACCGAAAAGGCGAACCTAGGCCAGCCAAAGTTTGGCAGCCTTATTGGCTGGTCGCTCCTTTTCACTGCACTTCCAACCTCATTCTGTGCCGCTGTTTAGCCGAGGCGCCCGGCATGAGAAAGACCGAGCCCATGAAGGCACTTCGGCACGCTGCAAACCGTCTTGGCTCGACAACGACGCTGTTCGACGCGAGCAGGTTCTGGATGGATCGATTCAAATAATCCGCAACGTGATCGCCTTGAGTACGGCGCGGGTGCGGTCACGGGTGTCGAGTTTTTCGAGGATGCCGGACACGTAATTTTTCACCGTGCCTTCGGCGAGGAATAGCGTGCGCCCAATTTCCTTGTTCGAATAGCCGCCGGCGAGCAGGCGCAGGATGCCGATCTCGCGTTCGTTGAACAATTCGGTCGGCGCATCCGCCGCGTGGTAGCGATAGCGCTCGCGCACGCCATCGGTTGCGACCGGCTGCAGCAGGGTTTGCCCGCAGGCGAGTCGGGCGATCGCATCGGTGAGGTCTTCCGGCGAAGCGTCCTTCAACAGGAATCCCTGCGCGCCGACTTGCGCGGCTTCCAGCAACAGGTCGGCCTCATCGAACGTGGTCAGCAACAGAACGGGCAATGCACTTCCTTGCGCGCGCAGTTTGCGCAACATGCCAAAACCATCGAGTGCCGGCATGCGAATATCGGACACGACCACATCGACGCTGTGTTCGGACAGCGCAATCAGCAAGGCTTCGCCATCGGCCGCTTCGCACACGACATTCACGCCACCGTCGGCTTCAAGCAAAGCCTTGAGTCCTGCGCGCACCAAAGCCTGATCGTCGGCCAGCGCGATCCGTAACGGTGATGATGGTTCGGAAGTCATGCCGTTGCCGGCAACCACGCATGGAGTTGCACGCCACCGCTGTCGCTGCGATCGACATCAAGCCCGCCGCCGATCGCTTCGAGCCGCTCGCGCATCCCGCGCAAGCCATTGCCTGCGCTTACAGCGACGACTGCGCGGCCGTCATCGCGCACATCCAGGACGATACGCTCTCCATTTCGCGACAGCGTGATCCAGATGTTGGTGGCGCTCGCATGCCGCGCGGTGTTTGTCAGGGCTTCCTGCACTGCACGTAATACGGCTTCGGCTTGCTCGACGGATGCGACACGTGCATCGCCAGCGATCGACAGATGCACGCGTGGCTGCGGAAACGGCGCGACCAGGCGTTCGATCGCGGTACGCAAGTCCATGCCATCGTGCAGGCGCATCTGCTGCACGACGCCGCGCAGGTCGTGCAGCAATTCATCAGCCAGTTGTGCGCACAGGCTGATCGATTCAGTGTTATTCGCCGCCGGCGTGCGTGTCAATGCAGCGAGATTGAGCTTGAGTGCTGTGAGTTTGTGGCCGGCGATGTCGTGCAACTCGCGCGATAACCGCAGCCGCTCCTGGTCGCGCGCGCTTTCAGTGAGCAACGAACGCGTCGCGAGCAGATCGGCATTGACCAGCGCAAGCGCTACACGCGAACGTTCGGACGATGCCGCGTAATACGTAGTCAACGCCGCGAATGCCTGGAAGCTGGCGTAGAGCAGACTCGCTTCGAGCGCATCGCCCAAGGGCCAGTTCCAGACGATCGCGTACACGATGTACAACGCGAAGTTGATTGCAACGAACGCCACGTTCGTTCCACGGGCCGACAGCAGGCCGGCGAATTGCGCCATCACCACGATCATCAGGATCGGCAACTGTCCGTCGCGCGCCACCAGCATCGCGGCGAACGCCACCACGGCTTGCGCTAGCACCCTGTGCGTCATCGCGCGCGTCGACATGTCGAACAATTGCGCGGAAACGAAAAACACCATGAACAGCGCATGCAATCCGATGGCAGTCGGCCACACCAGCGATGGATCGAGCCAACCGGTCGAACGCGGCGCGTGCAGCCAAAGTCCGCTGCCGATCACCGCCCATGCAAGGTATGCGGCGAGATTGAGTGGATGAATCAGCGAGCGGGCTTGGAGTTGCATGCCTGCAGCTTGCGGCGTGGCGCGTCGCGACTCAAGACGCCAAACGCATAAAGTGACTTCCGACACCTCGCAGCGATGACCGCCGGCACCTGCGTTGCGTGTCAGCCGACGCGATGCTGTCGGCACACCACGGAGTCGCGCATGAACACTTATTCGATCGTCTTTGCCTTGCACGCCGGGATCGGCGCACTTGCCTTGGGCAGCTTCTGGACTGCAGGTTTCAGCCGTAAGGGCAGCCGCGCGCACGTGCTGGCCGGCAAGTTGTATTTGTTGGCGATGCTGGTGGTGCTGGGTTCGGCTCTGCCGCTGGCGATTCGACTGATCACGCTCAGAGTCGGCGACTTCGCGTGGTTCCTGTTGTATCTGCTGATCCTGACCGCAACCGGCGTGTGGTCGAGTTGGCGCGCAATTCGCGACAAGCGTGATTACGCGCGTTTCATCGGGCCGGTTTATCGCGTGTTTGCGGTGTTGAATCTGGCCGGCGCTGCGGCCGTGCTCGCGCTCGGCGCAATCAAGGGCCACCCGATCCTGATCGTGTTTTCGACGATCGGCCTGGTAGCCGGTGCGCAAATGCTACGCAAGGTGCGCGCTGGGAAGCCCGACTCGCCACGCTGGTGGATGCGCGAACACATGTCCGCAATGATCGGCAACGGTATCGCCACCCACATCGCATTCCTGCTGATCGGGTTGCCGAAATTGTTGCCGCTGCTGGCCGGCCCGACGATGCAGAACGTCGCATGGTTCGGCCCGGTCGCGGTGGCCATTGCGGCGCGCGTCGTGCTGGGAAGGAAGTATTTGCGGTTGCCCGCTTCACGAAAGCCGACTGCGCCGACCGTCATCGCCACGACATCACAACAGGCCCAAATCCAGGGAGGCGTCGCATCATGACGGCGCTGTTCTGGCTACCCGCGATTTGCGTTGTACTTCACGTTTCCGAAGAATTTTTCTGGCCCGGCGGTTTCAGCGAATGGTTCCGTAGCTACCGGCCCGAGAACAAGTTGAGCTTCACCATGCAGTTCGCGTTCTGGATCAACGCGCTGCTGGTTGCTGCCACACTCGTGCTTGGTTGGTTGGGTCCGGGATGGTCGCGCGGCGCTTCGTTGTGGCGGGTCATCGTTGCGATTCTTGGCGGCAATTCGCTGCTGCATCTTCGCGGCGTGTGGCGCACGCGCCGCTATTCGCCGGGTGTGGTCACCGGCACGCTGCTGTACCTGCCGTTGTGCATCGGCGGCTACTGGTATTTCGTCGAGAGCGATATGGCCACATTGCAGATGGCGGCAGTCTCGTTCGTGCTCGGCGTGTCGTACGATTTCTTGTCGATGACAAATCATCGACGTCGCGTTGCCTCGATGGCAGCGAACGCATGAAGCATTGATGCCTTCATCGTGATGTTGCCGACGTTGATGGGTTGGTCGTCGTCGTCGGTGTTGTCGCGATCTGCAAACTCACGCTGCGGCCAGCTGCGGCGCCTTCGTTTCGCACCAACTCACGCGTGGCTTGTTTGTCGGCGATGGTGACCGCCGAAATGTTCGCGCCGCGCTTGCGCAACCCGTCGGCCACCGCGTCGGCGCGCGCCTGCGCGAGTTTGTCGTCGCCGCCGGCGTGACCGGTAACGGCAATCGCACCCGCTTCCCAACGCGAAAGCGCCCACGCGATCGTATCCAGTTGCGCGGACGCGGTTGCGCCCAGGTCGGCGCTGTTGTCGGCGAACACGAGCATCGGCAACGCCTGCAATGCCGGCACGACATCAATGTGCGGTTTCGCGCCGTCTTTGTTGATGTCGATCTCCAGCGCATGTGATGCGGCAAGATCGAGTCCTGCCGCTGCGGTCAGTCGCCAGCGTGCAGTCTTGTTATCGGCGAGTTCGACGATGGCACCGAAATGCCGCAATGCGCGCTCACGCATCGCCTGCAAGGCATTGCGTTGCGCCGTACGTTGGGCCGCTTCCTGGCTGGCAGAAGTTTCGAGACGTGCGACGCTGTCGCTGAGTTCGGTCAGCGTGGACTGCTCGCGTTCGAGGCGTGCCGCGTCCGCGATCAACACTTGCTGCAAATGCACGATGACACGGCGGCCGAGTTTCGTGGAAAGCTGCCGCTCGACCGTGGCGTCCAGATGCCGGTCGCTGCGCGGGAGCAACACCACCGCTTCCACTTGCACGGCATTACCGTCGTAATCAACGCGCACCGTGGTGAGATGGCCACCGACGCGCTGGCTTGCCTCAGCCAGCGTCGCGCGCACAGTCCGTTCGGTCAGTCCGCGTGCGGCGATGTGGTTCAAGGCCAGGCCGAGCGGGATCGACAACAACACGAAGGTTGTGATGATCATCGCCGCTTGCCACGCGGCCTGGCGCGGCGAATCGCCGGCCGCGAAACCGTACCAGCGCGCGACCACGGTGACCGACAGCGCGATCGCCAGCAAGTTGGTCATGAACAGGAACGCCGCGCCGCCGGCAATCGCGCTGTTGCCCACGGCGATGCCGAACGCCACCACTACCAGCGGCGGCATCAGCGCGGTGGCGATGGCAACTCCCACGATGGTTTCGCCCTTGCGGGTGATGGTCGCGTAGGCGCCGGCGAGACCCGACAGGATCGCGATCAGCAGATCGAACAGATTCGGTTCGGTGCGCGACAGAATCTCGGAGGTGGGTTGCTGCAACGGCGAGATCGCCACGATCAGGATCGCGATCAACAGTGCCAGCGCAATGCCGACGGACAAGGTCTTGAGCGCCAATCGCAAGGCGCGAAAATCGAACGTCGCCAAAGAGATGCCCATGCCGACGATCGGCCCCATCAACGGCGAAATCAGCATCGCGCCGATGACCACCGCCACCGAGTTCTGCAACAGGCCGAGCATCGCGATGCCTGCCGACATCAGGGCCATGAACGAGTAGCGTGGCCACAAGGTGCTTTCGTCGGCGACATGCGCCAGCACCGCCGCGCGATCTGCTTGCAGATGGGTCAGCCGCCAACGCCGCAGCCAACGCCACCACACGTGCGTACGCGGCTTGCGTTTCGGGGTGTCGGTTGCAGCCATGCCGGAGCTTAGCGCGGCATGGGGATTGCATGCATCCGTTGGCAGATGGAACGATGGCGGCTGG
>JBDSVN010000199.1:0-6657 GCA_039927175.1 Lysobacteraceae bacterium
GGCGAGAAGTTGGGAAGCCGCTCGGTCTCGCCACTGGTGCAGGAAGATCTGCGCCGGTTCTGGGCGCATCACTATGCAGTGGTGTTCCTGCGCGAGGGCGAGGCTTCCGAAGGTTGTGCGCTGGCATTGCGCACGCTGGACCAGATGCTCACATTGGCAGATGCGGCCTTTTGCACGGGCGGATTGACTGCGGTAGCGGAAACCGATTCGTTGCAGCCTGGCTTGTTGACGATGCTTGCAAGTTCCGGGCTTGCAGACGAAGCGGCAGTCGAATGCGCGCGCATCGTCGCGCAGCACCTGATGCAGCCGCTGCCGCAGGCGGTTGCAGCACCGGTCGTTGTCGAGCCGGAGATCAGTGCGTCGCCTGCACCAGTGGAAACGATTGTTGCCGAAGCACCGACGCCTGAACCAGAGCAGCCAGCGATTGCGCCCGAAGAGATCAGTCAGGAGGATGTCGCATCCCTGCGCCAGCTCAGTGTTGGCACATGGGTCGAGTTCTTCGGCTCGGATGGTCGCATCCAGCCGGGCAAGTTGTCGTGGATCAGCCCGATTTCGGCGCGCATGCTGTTCGTGAATCGTCGCGGTGCACGCATGCATGTCGCCTCGGTCGAGGAGCTTGCAGGAATGATGAAAGTCGGCCTGCTCAAGTTGCGCGTAGCCGATACTGCCTTCGAGCAAGCCATGCACCAGGTTCTGGGAAGGCTTCGCGAGCAGGCAGCAACCGAAGGCGCTGCCACCAATCCTGCTTGATTCCAGCATCTGCGGCTGCCGTCGCGGCAGCGATTCGATTAGGATGCAGCGGTTAGTCTTAATTCGGAGCCGCGCATGGGGTTCACCGTAGCTGCAATCCGCGAAAGCGCGCCGGGCGAGCGTCGCGTCGCCATCACGCCTGAAACCTGTCGCAAGTTGCGCGCCGCAGGCGCACAGGTCGTGCTCCAGTCGAATGTTGGGGAAAGCGCATTCTTCATGGATGCGGCCTATGAAGGTGCGGAGTTCGTTGCCGATGCCGATGCAGTCTTGCAGCGCGCGGACCTGCTGCTTTGCGTGCATCCACCGCAGGTCGACAAACTTGCATTGACGAAGGAAGGCGCAATCATCGTCGGCCTGCTTGCGGCTGGCTCCGATCCCGACCGCGAAGCGCAAATGCTCGCGCGCAAGCTCTGCAGTTTTCCACTCGAACGCCTGCCACGCACAACCCGGGCCCAGGCCATGGACGTGCTCTCGTCGCAAGCCGGCATGGCCGGCTACAAGGCGATGCTGATCGCCGCTCAAGTCGCACCGAAATTCTTTCCGATGCTGACCACGGCCGCCGGCACGATCCGCCCATCCAAGGTGCTCGTCGTTGGCGCGGGTGTTGCGGGCTTGCAGGCAATTGCCACCGCGCGCCGGCTGGGCGCGCAGGTGGAAGGTTTCGATGTGCGTCCGGAAACGCGCGAGCAGATCGAATCATTGGGCGCGAAGTTCCTTGACCTGGGGGTCAGCGCAAAAGGCGAGGGCGGTTATGCACGTGAACTCACTGCAGAAGAGCGTGCCGAGCAGCAGCAAAAACTGGCCGATCACCTCAAGGGTATCGATGTGATCGTCACCACTGCCGCTGTGCCTGGGCGTCCGGCACCGAAAATCATCAATGCAGCGATGGTTGCCGGCATGAAGCCGGGCAGCGTGATCGTCGATCTGGCGGCAGAATCAGGCGGCAATTGCGAATTCACCCGCGCTGGCGAAACTGTCGAGAGCGGCGGCGTCCGGATCGTCGGTCCGACCAACTTGCCAAGTCAGGGTGCGATGCACGCCAGCGAGATGTACGCGCGCAACCTGTTCAACTTCTCGCAACTACTGATCAAGGACGGTGGTTTGGTGCTGGACTGGGACGATGAGCTGATCGCCAGGACATGCCATACCCACGATGGCGCACTGCGTACTGCCTAATCCTGCGGCGGCGGTACTGGCGGCGGCGCGTCTGGTGGAGGCGGTGGGCCATCCGGAGCTGGTCCATGATCGCCGTGTCGGTTCCCATGCTCCTCACGGAAGCGTTGCAACAATGCGCGGCGTTGATCGGGGCTCAATGCCTTGAATCGCTGGTAGGCATCGAGTACGTGTTGGCGATCGGCTTCCGGCATCGATCGGAATTTGTCTTCACCATGCCATGCATCGCGGCGTTGATCGGGTGTCATCTGTGCCCAGCGCTCGAGATGTTGTTGAACCCGTGCAAGACGATCCGGCGGCAGTTGCGCCCATTGCTGCGCATGCTCGGCCATGCGCTGCTGGCGATGGGGCGGCAATTGATCCCATTGCGATTGCAATGGAGCCAGCATCGCGCGCTGGTTGGAATCCAGGCGGCTCCATGGCAAAGGTGCGACGTTGGCATCATTGCCGTTACGGTTGGACGCGCGATCGTGCATGCCAGCATGTGCATCAGCCGGCGGCGCATCCGGCGGTGGCGCATCCTGTGGTGGAGCAGCCCATGCCGAGCCGGCGATCAGCAATGCAAGCAACTGCACGAAGCGACGCAGGTTGTCGCGATACGAACGATTTTCTGGAAGGTGCATTTCTTCAGCCTCCGGATGCTTCGACGGATGGTTGTTTCGCGAGCCAGCCATAGAAGTCCAGATCGCTCAGCATGTCCGGATCAACGACTTCGAGCGGATCCTGCCTGGATGCTTGCGCTTTGACGATTGCATCGTCAACACGGACAACTGCAGGACCTGTGTTGGATTGTGCGACGTGTACTGTTGCAATCGCTGCGGTGGCCTGGTCATGCAGCAGGCGTGGCATGAATGCCACCAGTGTCAGCGATGCCGCCAGTGCAGCTCCTGCAGGCCAGGCCCAGAGTGGCGTCGTCCGGCGTTGCTTACCGTGCTGCGCGCGCAGCCTCAAGTCACGCAATCGCCGGCGCGTGTCGGCATCGATACGATCGACACTGTCATTGAATGCTGCGCGTGCGCGCAGTGCAAGTTCGACATCGTTGGCGTTCATCGCCAATCCTCCAGTTGCCTGCGCAATGCTTCCATCGCGCGTGATGTGTGGGTTTTTACGCTACCGTCCGAGCAGCCCATCGCGCGTGCTGTATCGGCGACATCCAGGCCTTCCAGTACGCGCAACTGGTAAGCCTCGCGTTGCCTGCGTGGCAGCGTCTGCAGCGCTGCCGCGAGCGCGCGGTAGCTTTCACGATCGGTGTGGATGTGGGCTGGTCCAGGCGTCGGATCGACAGGTTCCCAAGCCGGACCTTCATCCTCGTCCTGTGACGATCCCATCCATCCAATCAAGACCGCACGTACGCGCCGACGCCTGCGAATATCCGTGATCCGGCTGCGCAAGACGCTCCAGAACAAGGGAGACCATTCAATCGCCGGTTTGCCTGCGTATTTCTGCACCAACTTGAGCATCGCATCCTGTACGGCGTCGAGCGCATCCTCGCGATGCTTGAGTGCGATTTCCGCATGGCGAAATGCGCGTCGTTCGACGCCCGCGAGGAAAACATTGAGGCTTTCCCCGTCTACGGTCTGTGTATGCATGCCGCCGTCCATCATGCGTCCATCATGCCAAGGTCCCACCCGATTGGATCCATGCTTGCGCGGTTCTCGCAATCGCTAACGTCTGATCGCAGGACCGGTTGACAGAAGGGCATCGCTGAGCACCCCGGCACGGTTATGATGCCGACATCCACGTGCGATCGGAGGGGACATGAGCGACGGTTTCTTGGCGCTGTACATCTTCATGCTGGCGGCGATCTGCGGCCACGTCATCATTTCGCGGGTGCCGATTATCCTGCACACGCCGCTGATGTCGGGCAGCAACTTCGTCCACGGCATCGTACTGGTCGGTGCCATGGTTGCGCTGGGGCATGCCGAGACGCCGCTCGAAATGACCATCGGCTTCATCGCGGTGCTGCTCGGTGCCGGCAACGCGGCTGGTGGCTATGTGGTGACCGAGCGGATGCTGGACATGTTCAAGTCCAGCAAGCCGGCTCCGAAAAAGGTACCGACTCCATGATCTCCGAATGGTTGTCGGTTATCGCCGCAGTGAGCTATCTGCTTGCCGCATTCTTGTTCATTCTCGGCCTGCAACGCATGTCCTCGCCGGTGACCGCGCGCAGCGGCATCCAGTGGGCAGGTGTAGGCATGCTGATTGCCACGGCGGCCACGTTCGCGCTGCCGGGCATGCACAATCTCGGGCTGATCCTGGTCGCGGCCAGCATCGGTACGGTGGCGGCATGGGTTTCCGGCAAGAAGGTGGCGATCACCGACATGCCGCAGATGGTCGCGCTCTACAACGGCATGGGTGGCGGCGCGGCGGCGGCGATCGGTGCGGTGGAACTGACCAAGTTTTCCTCCCCGGCAACGGTGGCCAGCATCGCTGCTGGTGAGGCAATTCCCTCGACGACGGTGCTCGCGCTCGGCGTCATCGGTGCGTTGATCGGGTCGATCTCATTCTCCGGCTCGATGATCGCTTTCGCCAAGTTGCAAGGCTGGATGGACAAGCGTTTTGTTTTTCCGGGTCAGAAGCTGTTCAACGCCTTGGTGTTCCTGGCGGCTATCGGGTTCGGCGTCGCGACGGTGCTGTGGCTGCAGCAGCCAGCGATCATCGGCTTCTTCGTGGCTGCGATTGCGGTCGGTTTCCTGATGACGCTGCCGATCGGCGGGGCCGACATGCCGGTGGTGATTTCGCTCTACAACGCACTGACCGGCCTGGCAGTGGCCTTCGAAGGCTACGTTCTCGGCAATATGGCGCTGATCATCGCCGGCACCGTGGTCGGCGCGGCCGGCACCTTGCTGACACAACTGATGGCCAAGGCGATGAACCGTTCGCTGGCGAATGTGTTGTTCGGCAATTTCGGCGCAGGCGGTGGCGAAGCACAGGAAATCACTGGTGCGCAAAAGCCCATCGAGGCCAGCGACGTGGCCGCGATGATGGCCTATGCCGAGCGCGTCGTGATCGTGCCCGGTTATGGCATGGCCGTGGCCCAGGCGCAGCACAAGATCTGGGAATTGGCACAGAAGTTGATCGCTCGCGGCGTCAAGGTGAAGTTCGCGATCCATCCGGTTGCTGGCCGCATGCCGGGCCACATGAACGTGCTGTTGGCCGAGGCCGGCGTGCCTTACGACCTGATCGCAGATATGGACGACGTCAACCCGGAGTTTCCGAACACCGACGTGTCGCTGGTGATCGGTGCGAACGACGTGGTCAACCCCGCCGCGCGCACCGACAAGGCCTCGCCGATCTATGGCATGCCGATCCTGGACGTTGTCAATTCGAAGAATACGATCGTCATCAAGCGCGGCAAGGGTACCGGTTTTGCCGGTATCGAAAACGCGCTGTTCTATGCCGACAACACCCGCATGTTGTATGGCGATGGCGCGGAAGCTGCAGGTCGACTGGTGACTGAGCTCAAAGCGCTTGATGGCGGCCATTGACTCTTCCTGCCGGGAGTCATCGTCCGAGCCATGCGGACAATGCCAGCGCCACGGCCATCCATAACCAATCCATGGGTGTGCTGCCGAGCATGGTCAGCGTCCAGGCGAAATGCAGACCGATTCGGCTTGCTGCATCAAGCGGGGACATGTCCATTGCCTGTGCGATCGGAAGCGCAATCACCAGCCAGTTGGCCAAGACAACTGTGATTGCAGTGATGATCGTTGCAAGCATCGCCCGCGTCTGGCCGACGGCAACATGCGCGAACCGCAACAAGGCAACCGAACCCAGCGCAGCCAGTGGCGCGGCCCAACCGGCGTGACTGTCACCCAAAGCGGCGGCAACCAGCCAGACACCGATCACCGCGCTTGTTCCCAGCACAAGCAAGATAGCGATGAAGATCACGCGCACCATGACGCCCCATATCGAGCCGGATTTCCACGCATCGTAACCGCTCGGGGCAACGTGGCGGGTACAATGACGGCATGTACAGCCGTAATAGCGAACCGTTCAAACTCGAGCGCGACTGCGCTGCCGTGCTGGTGCCGCAAGGCGAGCAAGTGACGCTGCCGGCCGGTAGCATCGGCTATATCTCACAGGCGCTTGGTGGCAGTTACACCGTGTACGTCGAGGGCAATTTGTTTCGGATCGCCGGTGGCGACGCCGATGCTCTCGGCAAGGAAGCAGCCGAATTGCCGGGATTGTCGCCCGACGCCAGCGACGACGATGTCGAACAAGTGGTCTGGCAGCAATTGCGGACCTGCTTCGACCCGGAGATCCCGATCAACGTGGTCGATTTGGGACTCGTCTACAACTGCGATATCGAGCGCTTGGCCGACGGCAATCGCAAGGTCAGCGTACGCATGACCCTGACCGCGCCCGGTTGCGGCATGGGCGACATCCTCGTCAGCGATGTCACCGACAAGCTCGAACTGATCCCGACCGTCACCGAGACCTTGGTGGATCTCGTGTTCGACCCACCGTGGAACCAGAGCATGATGTCCGACGCGGCGCGCCTGGAAACAGGCATGTTCTGACTTGCGAAACGGCGAAAGTCTTCGTTTGCGCATTTCGATTCTGAATACGGCTGGAAGCGGTCGTTTTCAGGAGTTCATTGAGCGATCGATATTGCGGAGCAGCATTGCATATCTGAAACTGCAAATGAGACGGTATTGGCACAAATTTGTGCCTCACACGCAGCAACCTGCGCTGTAGCTCATAAAAGTTCTCGGTAACTGATCGTATTCT
>JBDSVN010000200.1:0-4854 GCA_039927175.1 Lysobacteraceae bacterium
TCCTCGTTGGCTTGCGGGTTCTCACCGTCGCGGTTGGCGGTGCTGATTAGATTCAGAATTGAAAGTAGCATCGGCTGACATTCACCGTACCTGAAAGTTGCCGGTCGCGAATGTCTCCCTGGGGTCGGAAGCAGGCGTCTACGTCGGCTGCTTACGACTCCGCGCGACTCAGCTTGAACGCCTTCTCCAGCATCACGAACAAGCGCTTCAATTCCCCAGACATCAGTGCGAATCGTGCGTCGAGTTCGGCGTGGAGCGATTCGCGTTCGGTATTTTCCAGTTGATCGACGGCGCCGTCGAGGAACTTGAGTTTGCGTACGATGAGGTCTTCGCCGATCACGAATGACACGTGGTCGTCGAATCCGAGTGCGAGACGCGTAACCTGCTTGCCGGATTCAAGATGCTTGGCGATTTCGTCACTCTGCAGTTCCTGGCGCTGGCATTTCACGATCGCGCCGCGATCGGCCGCGTCCTTGAGTTCGCATTCGTCGCCGAGCACGACGTTCTCCGGCAGCGATTCGCCAGCGATCCATCCAGTCAGGACCGCGCGCGCGCTGGTTTCGGCGTTCAACGGCAATGCCGGAAAGCTGCCGAGTGCACGGCGTACTTCGCTGACGACATTCTCGGCGCTCTTGCGCGAACTGGTGTCCACGGCGATGAAGCCGTGTTGCAGATCGAGATAGGCATCGGTGCGTAACGGCCTGATGAAGGCGCGCGGCAACAGGTCGATCACGACTTCATCCTTGATCCGCTTGCGCGCACGACCACCGAGTTTGCGGCCTTCGCGTTGTTCGGCTGCGGCGATTTTCTTCGCGGCTTCCTCGTTGACGACGACCGATGGCAGCATGCGTTCTTCGCCGCCAACGCTGAGCCAGATGCAATCGCCGACACGATGCGAAAGAGCGTTTTGTTCTTCGGCAGCGTCGTCATGGCTGCGACCGAACGGCGAAACAAATCCGCGCGATGACATCTCCATCGGACCGGCAGGCTTGAGCGCGCATTCGGCCAGATGGGCTTCAAGTTGGGAAAGATCGAGCGAGGCTGGAAAACGGAAGAACGTCAAATTACGAAAGAACATTGAAATCCCAGGAAGTGAATTTGGTGATACGTCATCCCGGTTTGACCAGCTTCGCTGTTTGAAGCTGTCGGGATAACGGTGAAGAAATGGAAGCGCTGGCTAAATGTTATTGATTCTCGAGTCAGGCTCGCCCGCCAACCACGCATGCGCACCGGGTAATGACGCGATGCGTTCGTGGCCCGGAATCGGCTGGATCGGCGAAGAGGTTCATCGGATGATGAGTGGAAAGGACTGCCTAGTTTACCGCGCGTCCGCCGCGCTCTCCGTGTAAGCTTTGGATGCCCTCGGCGCAGAGCGCGAAATCCGCATGCAACCTTACGATCCGGCCGACATTGCAGCCCAGCTCAACCAGCTCAAGCTCGAGCATCGCGACCTTGACACTGCGATCGATCGTCTCGTCGCTGACCTGCGCATGGACGAATTGCAATTGCGCCGCCTGAAAAAACGCAAGCTGCTGATCAAGGACGCGATCACGCGCCTGGAAAGCAAGTTGATCCCCGACCTAGATGCGTGAAACCGGAATCGTCGCCGGATTATTCGATCGGCTCGGCTGGCTCGGCTGGCTCGGTCGACGCGGGTGATGCAGGCGCTGCTGCGCGTGCGCTTTCCGGGGTGATCTTGAGGATGGTGTGGCGCAGCTCGCGGCTGAGGATCAACTTGGCGTCGTTGGCCCATGCGGTGATTTCGTCGCCGTAATCGAGCTTGCCTTCAGTGTCGGTGCGCACCAAGCCGATTTCACGCATCTTCTGGATGAATCCGCGGAACAGCGTGCGATCGAAAAATTCCGGCGCGGCTGGTGCGTACAGCAAGCTCAACCGTTGCGCGGTCATCTGGCAAAGGCTTTCCAGTTCGCCGGTTGACAGCGCATGCGGGCCATTCTTCACCAGCACGGCGATCGCGATGAAGTAGCGTTCGAAGGCTTGTTGCAGGCTGTAGGCGATCGAACGCAGGCGGAATACTTCGTCGGTCTGACCCGCGCCGCGGCTGATCATGCCGGTGCTGGCATCGCATGCGAGCAAACCCTCGGCGACATAGTGCGCGATCGTCGCCTCGAGCCGTTCGCCGAATTCCTCCTGCGTCCACGGCAGGAACAATTCGTTCTGCAGAAACGGATACAGCGCGCGGCCAAGTCGCAGTACGCCGGCGCGACTCATCTTGCGGTTGTGCTGGAAACAGCACGCGACCCATGCCGGCGCAGTGAACAGGTGCAGCACGTTGTTGCGGTAATAGGTTTGCAGCGTTGCGGTTTCATCGTCCATCCACAACACATCGCCGAGCGGATGCGCGGTGCGTTGCAGGATGCCGATGCTCTCGCCGTAGGCGATGATCGCTGCGGGATCGAGTTCGGTCACGGTGATGCGATCGGAAAACGGCACCGCGACGAGCAGTCGCTTGTCGAGCGCGAGTTGTTCGAGCAAGTCGCTCTCGGTCATCGCGCGTTTCGGGCTCGACAACAATGTCAGCGCGAGCAGGTTGACCGGGTTCACGTCGGCGCTGCGATTGATGTTGATCTGGATGCGCTGGGCGAGATCGTCCATCGCTTCGCCGAGCCACTTCGGGCGTTCGTCCTCGCCGATCGTGAGTTCGCGCCAATCGGGCGCGTGTCGCTGCAGGATATCGTCGAGCAGGATCGGTTCGCCGAAACTCACCGCCACGCGGCCGTAGCGTTTGCGCAACATGCCGACTGCGCCGCGGATCAGCGCCCACACGGTTTCCTTCTGCTTGGGCCGGCCGGTGAGTTCGTCGAGATAACTCTTGCTCTCCATCACCTTCTCGTAGCCGATGTAGACCGGCTGGAAGACGATGGGGCGACGCGGCTGGCGCAAGAACCCGTGCACAGTCATCGCGAGCATGCCGGACTTCGGTTGCAGCAACCTGCCGGTGCGCGAGCGACCACCTTCGATGAAATATTCCAGCGAGAAACCTTCGCCGACCAGCATCGCGACGTATTCGCTGAGTACCGTGGAATACAGCGCGCTGCCGCGGATGCTGCGGCGAATGAAGAACGCGCCGCCCCTGCGCAGCAGCGAACCGATCACCGGCATGTTGAGGTTGATGCCGGCGACGATGTGCGGCGGCACGATGCCGTGTGAATACAACAGGTACGACAGCAGCAGGTAATCGATGTGGCTGCGGTGCGACGGCACGTACACGATCTCGTTGCCCGGCGCGATACCCTTGAGCGTGTCGAGGTGGTGCACCTGCACGCCGTCGTAGACGCGGTTCCAGAACGGCGTGAGCATGAACGACAGCGAGCGCACCACCGGATGCGAATAATCGGCGGCGATTTCCCACGCGATCGCATGTGCCTTGCTCCATGCATCCTCGACCGATTTGTTGTCCTTGCGAGCCTGGTCGGCGATCGCCTGCTTCACCGCATCCGAAGCGAGCACCTTGTCGACCAGCAAGCGCCGATGCGAGAGGTCGGGGCCGATCACTGCCGCGCGGATGCGCCCGAAATGCACGCGCAGCACGCGCGCGAGTTTGCGCACCGTGCGCTCGGGCGTCAGGCCTTCGGCAATCGCGGTGCGCAACGGTACCGGCGTCGCGAACTGCACGATGGTGTTGCGGCCATTGAGCAACACCGCGAGCAGGCGACGGAAGCGGCCGACTAGCGACCAGTTTTCGGAGAACAACACCGAGAACCAGCCCGATTGCCGATCCGGCGCGCGACCGATGAAGATCGAAACCGGCACGAGTTGCACGTCAAGATCGGGCTGGCTGCACTGCAAGTTCAGCAGCTTGGCCAGGCCTTCGGAATGCGTGTGCGGGCGCGGCCTGCCGAACCAGGAACTGCGTCGGCGCGCGAGTGCAATGTAAGCGCGCTTGCGGCCCAGCGGATCGCCTGCCAGCGGCACCAATGGCGACGGCAATCCGGATTCGCGGCAGACGCGCTCGAGAACCAGCGCGCTCGTCAAACCGTACCGTTCGAGGACGTAGCACAGCGGCCGCGTATCGGCGGCCAGCTGCGCGATCGCGACGGCCGGCTCGATCCGCAGCTTGATCCAGGGCGCAAGCAGCTTGCCCAGCAAGAACGCCCACAAGGGTGGGCGACGTGGGGGCGATGTTGCGGATGGAATGGAGTCAGGCATCAGCAAACTTCAGGCGGCGTGCCGGGGCGCGCCGCAGAAGCCATCATCTCTGGAATCAGCTTGGCGGCTGGTCAAATGCCGCCGTTGGAACCGTTATCGGCGGGCGCGGGCGCGCTTTCCGGCTCGGCTGGCTCATCGGCCGGGGGAGCGGTGGATTCGTCCGATGCCGGAGCCGACATCTCCGCCGATGCATTCGCTGCCGGTGATTCTTCTGGAGCCATCATCGGCGCTGCTTCGGCTGTGGGCTTGGCCAGCTGTGCGTTGAAATAATCGACCAACTGCTTGCTGTACCAGTGGCCATCGATCTTGACCATGTCGACGTCGACGTTGATCGGCGCATCGAGCAGGGTGAAGCTCGCGGTGACAACGGCCTTGTCGCCGTCCTCGGATTTCTTCGCGGTGGTGACGCTGTCGAGCGCCTTGTCGGTATCGAATCCGTACACGGCGAGCATCTTGCGGAAGCCACCAAAACCGCTGCCGGCTTTCTGCATGACTTCGGCAAAGCTCAGCTTGCGGGCCGCCTCAAGCGTGGTCAGGTTCAGGCCACGCGCGGTTTCCACGACGACCTTGATCGGCGCATCGAGCAGGGTGAAGCTCGCGGTGACAACGGCCTTGTCGCCGTCCTCGGATTTCTTCGCGGTGGTGACGCTGTCGAGCGCCTTGTCGGTATCGAATCCGTACACG